>JBEIPX010000207.1:0-5894 GCA_040376815.1 Bradyrhizobiaceae bacterium | reverse complement strand
GAGCTGGTTGAGGCCGCGCGGAATGCCGAGCTTCGACTTCTGGCCGATGTTGCGCTCGTAGACTTCGCTGTAGTTGCCGACATGGCGGATGATGCGCGCCGCCCAGTCCTTCGGCAGGTCGAGCACTTCGCCGTAAGCGCCTTCAGTGCCGACAAGGCGCATCACGTCCGGCTTCTTCGATTTCAACGCTTCGTCGATATTGTCCGACGAGATGCCGAGCTCTTCGGCATTGAGCATCGCGTAGAGCGTCCACTTCACGATCATCATCCAGTCGTCGTCACGCTGGCGCACGACCGGCGCTAACGGCTCCTTGGAGATGACGTCGGGCAGGATCGTGCTGTCCGCGGGCTTCGTCAAACGCAGCCGCAGCGCATAGAGCTGTGAGATGTCTGCGGTGAGGGTGTCGCATTCGCCGCTGTCATAAGCCTTGATCACATCGTCGAGCTTGCCGAACTTCTTCTCCTCGTACTTCATGTTGTTGGTCTTGAAGTGGTCGACGAGGTTGAGCGCCGTCGTGGTGTCGCCCTGAACGCAGACCTTGGCGCCGTCGAGTTCGAGCGCTGTCTCGCTCTTGCGCGAACTGCGCACCATGAAGCCCTGGCCGTCATAGTAGTACACCGCCGGGAAATAGAGGTCGTAGGTGGTCTCGCGCGACATACTCCAGGTCGTGTTGCGCGCCAGGATGTCGATCTTGCGGCTCTGCAAGTCCTTGAAGCGCTCGCTGGCGTCAAGCGGGATGAACTTCACCTTCTTCGGATCGTCGAAGATGGCGGCTGCGACCGCGCGGCAGAAATCGACGTCGAAGCCGGTCCAGTTGCCCTTGTCGTCGGGGATCGAGAAGCCCGGCAGGCCGGCGTTGACACCGCACAGCACCTCGCCGCGCCGGATCGTGCGCTTCAGCGTCTTCGTGTCGTAGCGCTCGTAGGTGATAGCGGCGGCGGCGATTGCCCCCGCAAAACCCAGGCCGATCAGCAGGCCGCCTCGAAATGTGCGCAGCATTCTATTTCTCTTTCACCAATGAATGACGAAAAAATCGCGGAGACGAATGCCGGGATCACAGTCCTGGCTTCTGGCGGACGACGACCTTGGTGCCGACGGGAACGCGCTCATAGAGATCGGCAACGTCTGCGTTGACGAGGCGGAAGCAGCCCGACGAGATCGCGGTGCCGATGGTGTCAGGCCGGTTGGTGCCGTGAATGCGGTAGACCGTGGCGCCGAGATAGAGCGCGCGCGCCCCGAGCGGGTTGCCCGGCCCGCCCGCCATGAACCGCGGCAGATAAGGCTGACGCTGGATCATCTCCGGCGGCGGCGTCCAGTCCGGCCACTCGGCCTTCTTCGTGATGTTGAGCAATCCCTGCCACTGAAAGCCGTCACGACCGACGCCGATGCCGTAGCGCAATGCGCGGCCGTTGCCTTGCACGAGATAGAGATAGCGCTCGGAAGTCGAGACGATAATCGTCCCCGGCGGTTCGGTGGTGCGGTAGAGCACCATCGTGCGCTTGAACTGCGGATCGAGTTCGTAAGTGTCGTCGGCGACGAGGCCGGGCTGATCGCCCACGTCGGGTTGCTGCGCGAAGCTCTGCGATGCCGCGAGGGTCAAGCTGGCTGCAATCGCGAGCCGGCAAAACCAGGTTGTCGTCGAATTCTTTGTCATTGCGATTCCCTTGGCCATGCTTTGGCGATTCCCTGCCGTATTTGCTGCCGCCATAAAATCGCACAAGCGCCGCGCTGGCAAGCGCCGCGATGTGTGGCAACGGTGCAACGCATTGATGAATCGTTCGAATTTTCAGCTTCGCGCTAGTGTGGCGCGATCCAGAGCCGCAGGACATACGACAGCGCCGTGACGGCACCGAGACCCGCAAGCCACAGCCCCGCAAACCAGAGGAGCCGTTTGCCGAGCGGCGGCATGTCTTGGTTTGGTACGTCCTGCTTCGGTATGTCTTGCGGGGTCACGAGCGTCGTCTCTCAATGGTATCCAGAGTCCGCATTGACCTTGCCGCGGAACACCCAATAGGACCAAGCGGTGTAGATGAGAATGATCGGCACCAGGATGGCGATGCCGAAGATCATGAACACGAGGCTGTCGTGCGGCGATGCCGCGTCCCAGATGGTGACGCTGCGCGGCACCACATAAGGCCAGATGCTGACGCCAAGCCCGCCGAACGCGGTTGCGAACAGCACGAGCGTGAGCGGGAACGGGTAATAGTCCTGTTTCTTTGTGAGCGCCCGCAGCAGCAGCAATGTGACGGCCGCGACCGCGATCGGCACCGGTGCAGTGAGAATGATGTTCGGCCACGCGAACCAGCGCCGCGCATATTCGGCATCCAGGAATGGCGTGGCGAGGCTGACGGCTGCGATCGCTGCGAGCGTTGTGACAAACAGCGGCCGCGCGAGATGATAGGCGCGTTCGCGCAGGTCGCCTTTGGTCTTCATGATCAGCCACGTCGCGCCGAGCAGCATGTAGCCGGCGACGACCGAGAGGCCGGTGAGGATACTGAACGGCGTCAGCCAGTCCCACCAGCCGCCGCCGTAGGCGCGGCCGGTCACGGTCACGCCCTGCAGGATCGCGCCGAGCGCGACGCCTTGCGAGATCGCGGCAAGGAATGAGCCGACGGCGAACGACAGGTCCCACTTGTTGCGCTCTTTCGTCGTGCGCCAGCGGAACTCGAACGCGACGCCGCGAAACACCAGCCCGATCAGCATGGCGATGATCGGCGTGTAGATCGCCGGCATCAGGATCGCGTAGGCGAGCGGAAACGCCGCGTAGAGTCCGCCGCCGCCGAGCACGAGCCACGTCTCGTTGCCGTCCCAGACCGGGGCGACCGAGTTCATGATGACGTCGCGGTCTTCCTTCTTCTTGAAGAAGGGAAACAGCATGCCAATGCCGAGATCGAACCCGTCCATCACGATGTACATGAACACCGCGAAGGCGATGATGAAGGCAAACACCGTGGCGATATCGATGCTCATCGCGATCAACCCTTCGCCGATTGGGTGCCGACGGTGGCGGCAGCAGGCGTGATACCGGCTGCGCGGGTCGGTGCGTCGTGGCGCGGGCCTTCCTCGCCGTGGTGCGGTGGCTCGGCCATCAGCCGCAGGATGTAGACGACACCGGCGCCGAAGACGATGAAGTAGACGATGATGAAGGCGATGAGCGACGAGCCGACCGCGGGCGCCGCCAGCGGCGACGCCGAGTCAGCCGTTCGCATCAGGCCATAGACGGTCCACGGCTGACGTCCGCTTTCGGTCGTGATCCAGCCTGCGAGCACCGCGATGAAGCCGGACGGTCCCATCAACACGGCGAGCCTGTGCATGAGCGGCGAGTCATAAAGCTTGCCGCGTGCGCGCAGCCACAGACTCAGGAGGCCGATGCCAAGCATGGCGAAGCCGACGGCGACCATGATGCGGAATGCCCAGAACACGATCGGCACCGGCGGCCAGTTGTGGCGGGCAATGGTGTCGAGGCCGGCAAGCGGTGCATCGAGCGAGTGCTTGAGGATCAGCGACGATGCCTTCGGAATCTCGATCGAATACTTGACCTCGGCATCCTTCATGCTCGGGAAGCCGAACAGGATCAGCGGTGCGCCGTTGGGATAGCTCTTGAAGTGGCCTTCCATGGCCATAACTTTGGCCGGCTGGTGCTCCAGTGTGTTGAGGCCGTGCTGGTCGCCGGCAAAAATCTGGATCGGCGCGACCAGCGCGGCCATCCACATCGCCATCGAGAACATGACGCGCGGTCCGTCGCGCGTACGGTCGCGCAGGAGATGCCACGCGCCGACCGCGCCGACGACGAACGCGGTCGTCAGATAGGCCGCCAGCACCATGTGCACGAGACGGTAGGGGAACGATGGATTGAAGATCAGCTTCCACCAGCTCTCGGCGACGAACTGCCCGGCCGCGTTCATGGTGTGACCGGTCGGCGTCTGCATCCATGACTTGGCTGAGAGGATCCAGAACGCCGAGATCAGCGTGCCGATCGCGACCATCAGCGTCGCGAAAAAGTGCAGCTTCGGGCCGACGCGCTTGAGCCCGAACAGCATGACGCCGAGGAAGCCCGCCTCGAGGAAAAACGCGGTCAGCACTTCGTAGGCCATCAGCGGCCCGAGCACGGGACCGGTTTTGTCGGCGAACACCGCCCAGTTGGTTCCGAACTGGTACGACATCACGATGCCGGAGACGACGCCCATGCCGAAGGCGATGGCGAATATCTTCAGCCAGTAGTTGAAGAGGTTGATGTAGACCTCGCGGCCGGTCCACAGCCACAGCGCTTCGAGCACGGCGAGGTAACTGGCGAGGCCGATCGAGAAAGCCGGAAACACGATGTGAAACGACATCGTGAAGGCAAACTGGATGCGAGCGAGGACGACTGCGTCAAAGCCTTCGAACATGCGACCGCCTTTCCACCGGCGATGGCAGTCCGCGTGAGACGACGCGCGGGCCGGGTGCGCCGGGCCTGCGTCAGGCATAGCATGTTGCGGCCGGCGTTCAAATCGCAACCGGCCGCACTCACGTCATATCAGCGATGATAAGGCGTCATCAGCTCGTTGCGTTCAGCAGCTTGCCGATCAGGCGATCCATCTCTTCATACGCGCCTTCGCCGGCGTGGGTGTAGACGACCTTGCCGCTCCGATCGACGATGTACTGCGCCGGCCAGTACTGGTTGCGGTAGGCCTTCCAGGTGGCGAAGTCGTTATCCTGCGCGACGGGATAGGTAATGCTGTGACGTTTCAGCGCAGTCTGCACGTTGCTGACCGAACGCTCGAACGCAAACTCCGGCGTGTGGATGCCGACGATGACGAGGCCCTTGTCCTTGTACTTCTCGTACAGCTTGGTGACGTGCGGCAGCGTGCGGACGCAGTTGATGCAGCCGTAGGTCCAGAAGTCGACCATCACCACCTTGCCGCGCAGCTGCTGCATGGTCAGCGGTTCGGAATTGAACCACTGGCCGAGGCCGGTGAACTCCGGCGCGTTGGTTTGCGCCTGAGCCTGCGCCATGGCGACAGGCGCCATCGCCATGCCCATACCCATGCCTTGGGGCTTCTGGCCTGCGTTGCTCCAGAACCATCCGCCGGCCGCGATGGCCGCGAGTGCGATGAGGCCGAGTTTGATGCGTGGGGTCATGGCGATCTCCTGATGACGGATTAGAGGCCCGTCTGGCCGTTGGGATAAAACTGGGTGAGCCAGGCGACGGCGAGCGCGTCGTACTGGAAGAGCATGGCGATCGCGAAAGCGATCACTGCAACACCGAACCCCTGCTGCAAACGCGGCGTGATGCGGGCAAGGCTGCGCACGCGTGCGGTGACGGCCTGCCCTCCATACGCGATGGCGAGCAGCGGCAGCGCCGCGCCGATGGCGTAGACGATCAGCAGCAGGCCCGCTTCACGGTTGTCGGGCGATGTTGCGATCAGGGTGAGAATCGAGCCGAGCACCGGGCCGGCGCACGGCGTCCAGACGAGGCCGAGCGTCGTGCCCAGCACGAAGCCGCCGAGATTGCCGGCGCGATCGGACTGCTCGGCGCTGCCGGTAATGCCGCTGAGGGCAGCCGTCGCGCGCTCGAACGGGGCCGGCCAGATCATCAGCACGCCGAAGCCGATCAGCAGGACGATCGCCGCATCGCGCAGATGCGCGGGGTCGACATTCAGTGTGCGGGTAATGGCATTCAGCAGCAGTGCGGCCACGGTGAAGGACGCCACAAATCCGAGCGCGATGAAAACCGGGCGCGTTGTCGAGGCGCGGCCGAGCGACGAGCCCAGCAGGATCGGCAGCACTGGCAGGGTGCAGGGCGCGGCGATGGTCACCACACCGGCCAGCAGAGCGAGGAATGCGTTCAACATCGAAGCCTTGCAGGATCGAAACCTTGATCGAATCGCCGTTGCGACGGCGTCGATTGGTCT
>JBEIPX010000209.1:0-5881 GCA_040376815.1 Bradyrhizobiaceae bacterium | reverse complement strand
GTTCCTGCCCGAACCGTCATAAGCCTCGGTGCCCGGCGCGGTCGAATACGCAACGATCGAGCCATTCGGCGCGTCGACGATCGCAAGACCGCGGCCATCGTCCTTCAGACCGTCGAACGGATCGTTACGGCAAGCGTCGAGCACGACGATGCGCATACGGCTCGGCACCGCTTCGAGTGTCGCCATGATGTCGACCAAGCGGATCGACGCCGGCTCGACATCCGCCTCGCGCGCGATCTTCGCATCGACCGGAATCAGGAAGTTGTCGCCCGCGACCTGCAAACCATGACCAGCGTAGTACACGAAGGCCACCGTGTTCGGGCCGCGCTTGGCGATCCGTCCGGCGAAATCCTGAATCGCCTGGATCATGTCGTCATGGTCGAGGTCGGTTCCCGCGATCACCTCGAAACCGGCTGCGGTCAACAGCTCGGAAACCTGCCTGGCGTCGTTGACGGGATTGGTCAGCGGCGTCGCCCCGGTATAGGCGCCGTTGCCGATGACGAGCGCGACCCGCTGTTCCGGCCCCTTGGCCTGCGGATTGCCGACATTGGCGGGGTGCGGCGCATCGCGAACCGGCTGCGGCGTCGGCGACTGGCCCTCGGCCGGTACGACGTCGATGGTCCGGCTTTCGCCCTGCGCATGAACGGGACCTGCCGCCAGCAGAACGGCAAGGCCGAGAACCAGTCCTAATGACATCAGCACGCGCGTCAGTCCGCACATGGCCTTCCCCTGTGAAAAGATTTCTCCTGCCAATTCGTCGCGACCGCCCCTCCGCGGGTTCAAGCGGGTCCAAACCCGAGCAAAACAGCCTGAAACAAGTCCGTTTCGCCCGTCGCCGGGAGCCGGATTAACCCGCCGTTAACGTGATTATCTTGGTGTTTAAGTCAGCCCTTAATGATTTCGCGCCAGAGATAGGAACCGGCAAAAATCCTGTTGCGTGCGCGTCGCCAATTCTGTGTCCAGTGATGAGTGAATCTGCCGAAAGGCCCGAAGTCGTTGACGTTTCCGACGACGCTGCGACACCCCCGGCGGTCCGCCGGAGGACGGCGGCGCAGCGCGTGCGCGAGGCGCGTGACCGGATTACCTCGACGAGCGGAACACGGCCGGCCTTCGACCACGAACTGCTGCGGCAATACGCCCAGACGCGGATTTCCGCATCGCTGGCGATTCTGGTGCTCGCCGCCGCCAACGGCATCCTGTTCAGCTTCTGGATCGCGCCCGCCAACGCGGCTGCCTGGACGAGCGGCGTTTTCCTGCTGCACCTGATTATCCTGCGCTGCTGCAAGACCTATCTTGCCGAAGCGCCGACGCAGACGTCCGCACGCAAGTGGCGGCAGCGCTTCATCCTGCTCGACCTGCTGTACGGCCTCGCCTGGGCGGCGATCCTTGTATTGCCATCGAACAGCGATCTGATTTCGAACACGCTGATGATGTTCGTGATGCTGCTCGTCGTCGCCCTGTCGAGCATGGTCGCCGCCAACCTGCCGATGGCCGCATTCGCCGCCACCGTGCCGGTGACATCGGCAATCGCGCTGACCTTCGCGCTGCGCGGCTCGATCGATAACTACATTCTCGCGCTGCTTGCCGTCGCGGCCGAGGGTTACTTCGCCCTGCTCGCACATCGCCTGCATTCGACCACGCTGGCGACGCTTCAGGCGCGCGCCGAAAAGGATGCGCTGATCGGCGAACTCGAACAGGCGAAAGCAATCTCCGACGAAGCGCGTTTCCGCGCGGAAGCCGCCAACGTCTCGAAGTCGCGTTTTCTCGCTCAGATGAGCCACGAGTTGCGCACGCCGCTCAACGCCATTCTCGGATTCTCCGAAGTGATGAAGAGCGAGATTTTCGGCGCGCATGCGGTGGCGGTCTACAAGGATTACTCCAGCGACATTCACAATTCGGGTGTGCACCTGCTCAACCTCATCAACGAGATTCTCGATCTGTCGCGCATCGAGGCCGGCCGCTACGAGTTGAACGAGGAAGCGGTCTCGGTCGCCCACGTCGTCGCCGATTGCCATCATCTGCTGAAGCTGCGCGCATCGAGCCGCGACATCACCATCCACGAGGTGTTCGAACAGGGCATGCCGCGCGTCTGGGCCGACGAGCGCGCGACGCGGCAGATCGTCCTCAACCTGCTGTCGAATTCGATCAAGTTCACGCCGCGCGGCGGCGAGATATGGCTCAAGGTCGGCTGGACGGCGTCCGGCGGTCAGTACCTGAGCGTCAAGGACAACGGCTCCGGCATTCCGGACGACGAAATCCCGGTGGTGCTGGCTTCCTTCGGCCAGGGCTCCAACTCGATCAAATCCGCCGAGCAAGGCGCGGGCCTCGGCCTGCCAATCGCCAAGAGCCTGATCGACATGCATGGCGGCACATTCACGCTGAAGTCGAAGCTGCGCATCGGCACCGAGGTCATCGTCACCTTCCCGCCGGAGCGCGTGATGTCCGCACTCGCCCCGGTCGAGGAACCCGCACCTGCGCTGCAGCCGGAATGGCCCGAGGATCATGCCATCACCACCCGGCAGCCGGGACGCAGCAAGCCCATCATGAACGCCGGGACCGGTCTCTGAATGGTCCCCGATCCGTAGCCGCAAGCGTCTGACATCCGTCAATGTGCAAGCAAGCAACTCGCAGATCCGTTATCCAGCAAGCCGTTTCCGGGGCTTGCGCGCGCGCGCGGATTGACCTCTATACCGGCCATGGCGAACGACACTCCCTGCATCGCGGTCTGCTTCATCGATCCGCAGACCGATCTTTGCGCCGGCTGCGGACGCACGCTGCCGGAGATCGCCAGGTGGCATCGCATCGATACCGCCGAGCGTCTGGCCATCATGGCGACGCTGCCGCAGCGCATGGCCGACGCCGGCATGCCCTCGGTTTCGAACCGCACCCGGAGCAAAACCGGGCAGGCCTGAGGCGCCGGGCATGATCCGGCTCGTTCTCGCCCTGCTCGTCGTGGCCGCGCCGCTCGGCGCCGTGCTGGCTTATGGCGATCCGGATCAGCTGGTGCGAACCGCAAAATCCATTACCCATGCCATCGATCACGCCGTGGGCAATCACAACAGGCAGCCGCTGCGGACCGTCGAAATCCAGCGGCGCGACAACGGTGAGTTCAAGCTGCGTGCGAACATCAACGGCACCGCCACGCCGATGGTGATCGATACCGGTGCGACGTCTGTCGTGCTGACGTATGAGACGGCCAAGGCTGCGGGTTTTCCCCTCGAACTGCTCGACTTCAACGTCGATCTCGAGACCGCCGGCGGCCGGACGCGCGCCGCGAAATTGACCATCGACAAACTCGCCGTCGGCAAACTCGTCGAGCACTCCGTGCCGGCGCTGGTGGTGCCGAAGGGCCAGATGAAGACCAACCTGCTCGGCATGAGCTTCCTCGACCGGCTGGAAAGCTGGGAGGTGCGCGCCGACAGGCTGAAGCTGCGCGGCTATCCGTAACGCAGCTTTTTCCGGATTACGTTCTACGCCGCGACCGGGATCGCCGCGGCATCGCTCACCATCGCAACAGCATCACGCAGCACATCGACGCCGGCGCCAGCCCTGGTTCCGTGCTCGGACAGATGGCGGCGGAACGCGCGCGCACCCGGAACGCTGTGGAAGGCGCCGACGAAGTGCCGTGTGATGGCGTGCAGCCGCGTGCCGCGCGCTAGCTGATCCTCGATGTACGGGATCATGGCGGCGATCGCCTGCTTCATGGTGGCGTGCGGCGGCGCTTCGCCAAACAGCTCGGGATCGGCAGACAACAGCCGCCACGGCTCTTGATAGGCGGCGCGCCCGAGCATGACGCCATCGACATGCGCGAGATGCCGCTTCGCCTCAGTGATGCCCGGAATGCCGCCGTTGATGACGATGGGCACCTGCGGCATTGCCTGCTTCAGCCGGTAGACGCGATCGTAGTCGAGCGGCGGAACGGTGCGGTTCTCCTTCGGCGACAATCCGTTCAGCCACGCCTTGCGCGCGTGCACGATCAGCACGTCCGCTCCCGCATCGGCGACCGCGCGCGCGAGCGTATCGAGCGAAACCTCAGGGTCCTGATCGTCGATGCCGATGCGGCATTTCACGGTGACCGGAATCCGCACCGCACGTTTCATGGCGGCGACGCACGCAGCGACAAGCTGCGGCTCGGCCATCAGGCATGCGCCGAAGCGTCCGTTCTGCACGCGGTCCGACGGGCACCCGACGTTGAGATTGATTTCTGCGTAACCAAAATCCTCACCGATCCGCGCACTCGTCGCGAGATCGGCCGGGTCCGATCCGCCGAGCTGCAACGCCACCGGCTGTTCGCACGGATCGAAACCAAGCAGCCGCTGCCGATCGCCGTGAATGACGGCGCCGGTCGTCACCATCTCGGTGTAGAGCCGCGCGTGCCGCGACAGATGGCGGTGGAACACCCGGCAATGCCGGTCCGTCCAATCCATCATCGGCGCCACGGAGAACCGAAATTCTAACGAATTCAAAACGATAACCCTAGTTCTTGATGCAGCAGGTCGGGCGTGCTGCGCGCGCACTCCAAAACTGCGCCGGTTTGTAACGGATTTGACCGCTGAGTGCACACGTGGCGCGCGGGAAAACCGGAAGAGCGCTAACGCAGGGAACCGTCACAAAGCTCAGTTCTGAAAGGCCCCTAAGCGACCTAGGTCAGGCTCCGGTACTCGAACCTGCGCGCTGCGCATGGAAGAACAGCTCAACGAGTCGCTGGAGCGCGCGGAGTTCTGATCTCCGCTCGCTCCGATCTGGAAACGACCTTCAGTACCTCGACATCGTAAGCATGCACCAGCGACCGCTTCAGCACCGGGTCGCTGAGCTCCATCTCAAACCGCGTGCCCGGGCGGATGCCGCCGATCGCGCCCGGCGTGCCGCAGAACATCAACGTGCCGGCAGGTAGCACGTCGGCACCCGTGTAACGGCGGATGAGATCGCGCGGCGTCCGCAGCGATGATACCGGGCTCTCCTGATACAGTACGCGCTGCCCGCCGATGGTCGCCCACGAGCGAAGCACGAGCTGATCCCAGTGGCCTTCGACATCGGCATAGGACCAGAGCGTCGAACCAACCGGCTTGCCGCAGAGCTGCTTCGACAGCGCGATGCCCGACGCTTCCGCCTTGCGGTCGGTATGGTCGGAGCCGAGGCCGATCCACAAACCATCCGCCATGGCGACGACGACCGGCTCGACTTCGCCCGAACTGTCCGGACCGAGAACGACGAGAGTATTGGCCTGCGTCAGGGTCTGGGCTGCGACGCGATAGTAGAGCGGCGTCGTCGAGGGGCGCGGAATGCCGAGTGCCGCGAGTTCCTCGATGTGATGCTCGATCGAATGGTGATCGCGACCGGCCCAGCCGGCGATGATCAGCGTATCGATCTCGACGCCGATGCGATCGGTTCGATCCTTGGCGATGCGTTCAAACTGCAACAACATGGGCTTTTTCATCCGTATGCGAGGAGCCGAGGATTTCGCCACGCTCGATCTGCAAGGTGCGGTCGGCGATCGTATTGAGGAGCGCGGGACTGGATTCAGTGATGAGCAAAGCGAGGTCAGGGCGCTGCTTGCGAACATCGCCGAGCGTCCGCGCATAGGCAAGCGCGAGCGCCGGCGCGAGGCCCTGGAACGGCTCGTCGAGCAGCAGCAGCTTTTGCGCGACCATCAACGCCCGTCCGAGTGCGACCATCTTCCCCTGCCCGCCAGAAACGCCCCCGGCCGGCCGGTCGCGCATCGTGTGCAGGTCGGGCAGCAATCCGTAAATTTCATCGAGCCTGCGGCTGGTTTCAACCTTGCCGAGCTTCAGTGCCAGCGCCGGGAGGCGGATGTTCTCGGCGACACTCATTTCCGCAACGAGACGCCGATCCTCAGGCGCATAGCCGATACCGAGATGCG
>JBEIPX010000071.1:0-9978 GCA_040376815.1 Bradyrhizobiaceae bacterium | reverse complement strand
GTTACCTCGCACGGCCTGATCATGATCTTCTTCATGGTCATGCCGGCGATGATCGGCGGCTTCGGCAACTGGTTCGTGCCGCTGATGATCGGTGCGCCGGACATGGCGTTCCCGCGCATGAACAACATTTCGTTCTGGCTGCTGCCGGCCTCGTTCGCGCTGCTGATCATCTCGGCCTTCGTCGAGGGCGAGCCGGGCTCAAAGGGTGTCGGCGCAGGCTGGACGATCTACGCGCCACTTTCGACCTCCGGCCATCCGGGTCCGTCGGTCGACTTCGCGATCCTGTCGCTGCACATCGCCGGTGCGTCGTCGATCCTCGGCGCCATCAACTTCATCACCACGATCTTCAACATGCGCGCGCCGGGCATGACCCTGCACAAGATGCCGCTGTTCGTGTGGTCGATCCTGGTTACCGTGTTCCTGCTGCTGCTGGCGCTTCCGGTTCTCGCCGGCGCGATCACGATGCTGCTGACCGATCGCAACTTCGGCACCACCTTCTTTTCGGCTGAAGGCGGTGGCGACCCGGTGTTGTTCCAGCATCTGTTCTGGTTCTTCGGCCATCCCGAAGTGTACATCCTGATCCTGCCGGGCTTCGGCATGATCAGCCAGATCGTCTCGACGTTCTCGCGCAAGCCGGTGTTCGGTTATCTCGGCATGGCCTACGCCATGGTCGCTATTGGCGGCATCGGCTTCGTCGTGTGGGCGCACCACATGTACACGGTCGGCATGTCGTCGGCGACGCAGGCCTACTTCGTTGCCGCCACCATGGTGATCGCGGTTCCGACCGGCGTGAAAATCTTCTCGTGGATCGCCACGATGTGGGGCGGCTCGATCGAATTCAAGACGCCGATGGTCTGGGCGATGGGCTTCATTTTCCTGTTCACGCTCGGTGGCGTCACCGGTGTCGTGCTGGCGAACGCGGGCGTCGACCGGGTGCTGCAGGATACGTATTACGTCGTCGCGCACTTCCACTACGTGCTGTCGCTCGGCGCCGTGTTCGCGATCTTCGCGGGCTGGTACTACTGGTTCCCGAAAATTTCGGGCTACATGTACAGTGAGACCATCGGAAAGCTGCACTTCTGGGTGACGTTCATCGGCGTCAACCTGATCTTCTTCCCGCAGCACTTCCTCGGTCTCTCGGGCATGCCGCGCCGCTACATCGACTACCCCGATGCGTTCGCCGGCTGGAACTACGTATCGTCGATCGGCTCCTACATCTCGGCCTTCGGCGTGCTGATCTTCATCTACGGCGTGATCGATGCCTTCGTCCGCAAGGAGCAGGCGGCGAACAATCCGTGGGGCGAGGGTGCAACGACGCTGGAGTGGACGCTGACGTCGCCGCCGCCGTTCCATCAGTTCGAGGTTCTGCCGCGGATCAAGTGACCGCTTAGCGGTCATCCCCGCGAAAGCGGGGATCCAGCAAACGCAGGGGCATCGCTCATGCGTCTGGAGCACTGAATACTGGATCGCCCGGTCAAGCCGGGCGATGACGGTTATAAAAGAGTGAGACTGAACGTTTGTCCATCGCCGACCATCACATCGATCTGGCGCAGCCCCGGATTTCCGAGGCGGGCCCCGGCGACTTCATCGAGCTGATGAAGCCGCGGGTGATGTCGCTCGTCGTGTTCACGGCCCTGGTCGGCCTCGTCATCGCACCGGGCCACGTGCATCCGGTGCTGGCGATCACCTCGATCCTCTGCATTGCGGTCGGCGCGGGCGCGTCCGGTGCGCTCAATATGTGGTACGACCGCGACATCGACGCGCTGATGAGCCGCACGGTGAAGCGGCCGATTCCGCAGGGCCGCGTCAGCGCTCCCGAAGCGCTCGCCTTCGGCATTGTGCTCGCGTTCTTCTCGGTGATGACGCTCGGCATCCTCGTCAACTGGCTCGCCGGTGCGCTGCTCGCCTTCACGATCTTCTTCTACGTCGTCATCTACTCGGTCTGGCTCAAGCGCTGGACAGCGCAGAACATCGTCATCGGCGGCGCCGCCGGTGCGCTGCCGCCGGTGGTCGCATGGGCGGCCGCGACGGGGTCGCTGTCGGTCGAGCCGATCCTGCTGTTCGCGATCATCTTCTTCTGGACGCCGCCGCATTTCTGGGCGCTGGCGCTGTTTAGGTCGGACGATTACGCCCGCGCCGGTGTGCCGATGCTGCCGGTCGTTGCCGGCCCCGATGCGACGCGGACGCAGATCCTGCTCTACACCGTCGTGCTGGTCGCGGTTGCGCTCGCGCCGTGGCCGCTCGGCTACTTCAGCGCGATCTACGGTGTGGTCTCGCTCGTGCTCGGCGGCTGGATGATGATGCTGGCCGTCAACGTCTACCGTCACCGCACCGGCCCCGATGCGCTGCGCGCCGCGCGCCGGTTGTTTGCATTCTCGATTCTCTACCTGTTCATGCTGTTTGCGACGCTCCTGGCCGAGGCGATGGCGCCTGCGGTCATGCGTCTCTTCGCGTAGGCATCGGTCAGCAATGGTCGGCATCCCCATGGATCACGAGAACCAGCCAGCGGGAATTGTCCTCACCGAGGAACAGAAGAAGCGCCGCCGTGAGCGTTCGATCGCGATCGCCTGGGCGCTCGGCATTCTTGTCGTCCTGTTTTTCGCCGTCACCATCGTCAAGGGACCGGCCGTTCTGATGCGCCCGCTATGACCGAAACCCGCACCAGCGATATGACTGCCATCACGCGCAAGCCGCGCGTGGGCCGCGATGTCGTCATTGCATCGATCTGCGGTTTCGTCGTGGCGCTCATGGTCGGCGCGTCCTTCGCCGCCGTGCCGTTCTACAACTGGTTCTGCCGAGTCACCGGCTTCAACGGCACGACGCAGGTCGCAACCTCCGCGCCGGCATCCTCGCTCGAGCGCAAAATCGCCGTGCGCTTCGACTCGAACGTCAGCGGCGGGTTGCCGTGGAAGTTCGAGGCGGAGAAGACCGAGATCGAGGTCAAAATCGGCGAGGTGGTGACCGCGTTCTACACCGTCACCAACCAGTCTGCGCGTGCGACCATGGGCGTCGCCGCCTACAACGTCGCCCCGCTCACCGCCGGCCTCTATTTCCAGAAGATCAACTGTTTCTGCTTCGACGAGCAGAAGCTCGGGCCCGGCGAAAAGCGCGAGATGCCCGTCGTGTTTTACGTCGATCCGGCGCTGGTCGCCGATCGCGACCACGACACGCTGAACACCATTACCCTGTCCTACACGTTCTATCCCGTGAAGGAACAGCCGAAGCCGGTGGCCGCGAGCCAGACGCAGAAGCCGAAAGGTAACCTGTAACGTAACGTGCGGCGTTCCCGCGAGGCGAGCGCCGATTTCGAGCTTTAAGACATGACCTTATGCCGGTATCATCGGCATAACGAACGGAGACTGAGAGAATGGCCACGGGGCACGCGAAACACCACGACTACCATCTCGTCGATCCGAGCCCGTGGCCGATCGTCGGCTCGATCTCGGCCTTCATCATGGCGGTCGGGGCAATTGCCTGGATGCACAAGATGTTCGCGGGCGCCCCGATCGTTTTCGGCGTCGGCACCATCGGCGTGCTCTACACCATGGCGAGTTGGTGGGCGGACGTGATCCGCGAGGCTCAGTACAAAGGCGACCACACCCGCGTGGTGCAGCTGCATCACCGCTACGGCATGATCCTATTCATCGCTTCGGAAGTGATGTTCTTCGTCGCCTGGTTCTGGGCCTACTTCAACGCCGCCCTGTTCCCGGCCGATCCGGTGCATGCTGCGCGTGAAGCGCTGTTCGGCGGCGTGTGGCCGCCGAAGGGCATCGAGACCTTCGACCCGTGGCACCTGCCGCTGCTCAACACGCTGATCCTGCTGACCTCGGGCACCACGGTGACGTGGGCGCATCATGCGCTGCTCGAAAACGACCGGCAGGGACTGAAGTGGGGTCTCATCCTCACCGTCGTCCTGGGCGCTCTCTTCACCTGCGTGCAGGTTTACGAATACGGCCACGCAGCATTCGCCTTCTCGGGCAACGTCTACGGCGCGACCTTCTTCATGGCGACCGGCTTCCACGGCTTCCACGTTCTCGTCGGAACCATCTTCCTGCTGGTCTGCCTGTTCCGCGCCTATGCGGGCCACTTCACGCCAAAGCAGCACCTCGGCTTCGAGTTCGCTGCCTGGTACTGGCACTTCGTCGACGTGGTGTGGCTGTTCTTGTTCATCTGCATCTACGTGTGGGGCCGCGGCCCGGCTGTGCCGGGCGCACACTAAGCTTCGCGCGACACGAGACACGAAAAGGGCGGCTCCGGCCGCCCTTTTTGTTTGCGGCATATCTACTTGCATTCGTCGGCCCAAGAGAGTGAAACACAGGCCATGCAGGATGTTCACCCGGCTTCGCTCGGCCAAACCGCGTTGCGCGGGCTCGCGTGTAAATGCCCGCGCTGCGGCGAGGGAAAGCTCTATGAGGGCTTTCTGTCGCTGCGGCCTTCGTGCGACGCTTGCGGCCTCGACTACGGTTTCATCGACGCGGGTGACGGACCGGCGGTGTTCATCATCATGATCGCGGGCTTCATCGTCGTGGGGTCGGCGCTCGTGGTCGAGATGAAGTATCAGCCGCCGTTCTGGCTGCATGCGATGCTGTGGACGCCGCTGATCCTCGCGACGACGCTGTTGCCGCTGCGTGCGATGAAGTCGCTGCTGATCGCCTTGCAGTTCCACCACAAGGCGGCCGAGGGGCAACTCACCCGTAAGGATGTGCCGTGAGCAGCGTTGCGAGCGGGCGCGGGTTTGTGGGTGTGCTGCTGACGACCATCGTCATGCTCGCGGTGCTGATCGGACTCGGCGTCTGGCAGCTTCAGCGCAAGAGCGAGAAACACGCGCTGATCGCTGCACTCGACGAGCGACTCGCCGCCGCGCCGGTGGCGCTGCCGCCGCCTGCACAGTGGCCGTCATTGAACGCGGCAAAAGATGAATTCCGCCGCGTGACGTTCCCGGCCGCCATCGATCCGTCGAAGGACGCGATGGTCTACGGCTCCGGCTCGGGTATCCGCGCCGACGTGTCGGGCCCCGGAACGTGGGCATTCGTGCCGGCGAAACTCGCGAGCGGCGAGACGATCGCGATCAATCTCGGCTTCGTGCAGAACACGCTGCAGGATCGCGCGCAGCAGGATCGTGCGGTGGCTACTCTTTCGCGCGGCTCGCAGACGCTCACCGGCTACATCCGCTTTCCCGAACATGCCGGTTGGTTCTCGCCGACGGCGGATGCTGTGAAGCGATTGTGGTTCGAGCGCGATCACGCGGCGATAGCGCTGGCGCTGGGCTGGGGCCAGCCCGCAGGAAACGTCGCGCCGTTCTACGTCGATCTCGAATCGCCTGTGCCGCCGTCCGGCATTCCGAAGCCGGGACCGCTCTCGGTGCGGCTGAAGGACAATCATCTGCAATACGCCATCACCTGGTTCGGCCTCGCGGCTGCGGTTCTGATCGCGTTCGGCTTCTGGCTGGCCGGTCACAGGAAAGCCGCAACATCCAGCGCTTCCTTGTGAAGCACGACGGTAGCTTATAATGTGCCGCACCAGCGGCCGGTTGGCGGCTGATTTGCCATATTTATCAGAGGCTTGGAGCCAGATTGGCTCCCTGATGAGGTTGTGACGACGTATATTTCCACACGCGGTGAGGCCCCGAAACTCGGCTTTTGCGATGTGATGCTCGCGGGTCTCGCGCGCGACGGCGGCCTCTACGTGCCTGAGGTTTGGCCGCAGCTGTCGCCTGCGACGATCGCCGGATTTCTCGGTCGCCCGTACTGGGAAGTCGCTGTCGATGTGATCAAACCGTTCGTCGGCGGCGAAATCTCCGACGCCGATCTCGGCCGCATGGCGATCGAGGCTTACGCGACGTTCCGCCATCCGGCGGTGACGCCGATCAGCCAGATCGGTCCCAACCAGTTTCTGCTTGAGCTGTTTCATGGTCCGACGCTCGCGTTCAAGGACGTGGCGATGCAACTCGTCTCGCGAATGATGGATCATGTGCTGACGCAGCGCCGCCAGCGCACCACGATCGTCGTCGCGACATCGGGCGACACCGGCGGCGCCGCTGTCGAAGCATTCGCCAACCGCAGCAGTGTCGATCTGATCGTGCTGTTTCCGAATGGCCGCATCTCCGACGTACAGCGGCGGATGATGACGACGACGGCCGCGCCGAACGTGCATGCGCTCGCGGTCGAGGGCACGTTCGACGATTGCCAGGCGATCGTCAAAAGCCTGTTCAATCACCATGCGTTCCGCGATGCCGTGTCGCTCTCCGGCGTCAATTCGATCAACTGGGCGCGCATCGTTGCGCAAGTGGTCTACTATTTCACCTCGGCGGTGGCGCTCGGCGCGCCGGCCCGGCAGGTCGACTTCACCGTGCCGACCGGAAACTTCGGCGATATCTTCGCCGGTTACGTGGCGAAGCGCATGGGCCTGCCGGTGCGGCGGCTGAAGATCGCGGCCAACGTCAACGACATTCTTCCGCGCACGCTCGCGACCGGCACCTATGAGGTGCGTCAGGTGCATGCGACGACATCGCCATCGATGGACATTCAGGTGTCGTCGAACTTCGAGCGGCTGCTGTTCGAGGCCGTCAACCGCGATGCGCCGACCATTCGCGCCCTGATGGCGTCGTTGCAGCAGTCCGGCCAGTTTACTTTGCAGGCGAAGGCCTTGGCGGCGGTACGCGACGGCTTCGATGCCGAGCGTGCGGACGAGACCGAAACAGCGGCTGCGATCCGCACCGCCTGGCGTGAGTGCGGCGACCTGATCGATCCGCACACGGCGGTGGCCATTGCCGTTGCCGAACGGCTCGGCTCCGATCCCGGTGTGCCGAGCATCGTGCTCTCAACCGCGCACGCGGCGAAGTTCCCGGACGCCGTGGAAGCCGCCTGCGACGTGCGGCCAGATCTGCCGGCATGGCTCGATGGGTTGATGACGAAGCCCGAGCAGATCAAGGTGATTGCCAACGATGCTGCGGCGGTGGAACAGTTCGTGCGTTCGGTCAGCCGCGCAGCCAAGGAAATGAATGTGTAAGGAGCGCCGATGAGCGTCAACATTACGCGGCTGCCCACCGGCCTCACGGTCGTCACCGATTCCATGTCGCATCTGGAAACGGCGGCGCTCGGTGTGTGGACCGGCGTCGGCGGCCGCAATGAGAAGACGAACGAGCACGGCATCTCGCATCTGCTCGAGCACATGGCGTTTAAGGGAACGGCGACGCGCACCTCGCGCCAGATCGTCGAGGAGATCGAAGCCGTTGGCGGCGATCTCAACGCTGCAACGAGCACGGAAACCACGGCCTACTATGCACGCGTGCTGAAGGCCGATGTGCCGCTGGCGCTCGACGTGCTGTCCGACATTCTCGCCAACCCCTCGTTCGATGCGGAGGAGCTGGAGCGCGAAAAGGGCGTGATCGCGCAGGAAATCGGCGCAGCGCAGGATACGCCGGACGACGTGATCTTCGAGTACCTCAGCGAGTTGAGCTTTCCCGATCAGCCGATCGGCCGATCGCTGCTCGGCACGCCGAAGACCCTGAAGGCATTCGATCGCGATATGCTGCGCGGCTATCTCAATGCGCATTACCGCGGGCCGAACATGGTGGTCGCCGCGGCCGGTGCGGTCGATCACAAGGCGGTCGTTGAGGAAGCGGAGAAGCGTTTTGCCAGTTTCAACGGGCCTGCCTCGCCAGCGCCGTCACCCGCGGCCTTCGGCAAGGGCGGCACCAAGGTGGTGCGCCGCGATCTCGAGCAGGCGCATCTCACGCTCGCGCTCGAAGGCGTGCCGCAGACCGATCCGTCACTGTTCAGCCTGCAGACCTTCACCAACATCCTGGGCGGCGGCATGTCATCGCGCCTGTTTCAGGAGGTGCGCGAGAAGCGCGGGCTCTGCTATTCGATCTATACATTCCATGCGCCGTACAAGGATACGGGCTTCTTCGGCCTCTATACCGGCACCGATCCAGCAGACGCGCCGGAGATGATGGATGTGATCGTCGACGAGATTAACGCCGCGGTCGAGACACTGACGGACGCGGAAGTCGCGCGCGCCAAGGCGCAGATGAAGGCCAGTCTCTTGATGGCGCTGGAGAGCTGCGGCTCGCGCGCCGAGCAGCTTGCGCGGCATGTGATGGTCCACGGCCGCCCGTTGACGCCCGACGAATTGATTGTGAAAATCGATGCCGTCAGCGTGGAGACGGCCCGCGATGCCGGCCGGACCTTGCTGGCTCGCAGCCGCCCGGCGGTGGTTGCACTCGGCGAGGGCCGCGGGTTGAAGGTGGCAGTGCAACGGGCCGAGGGTTTGACGTCGGCGACGGCGAAAAGCCGCTATCACTGACGCGCACCACGTTCGGTGCGCGTAATGGGACGTACGGACATGGCGTTGTTCCGGCTGCCATCGAGTGTTCCACCCGCGCTGGCTCCGCGCGGCCACGGACTGATCCTGCGCGCGCCGCAGATGGCGGATTACATCCAGTGGTCGCAACTTCGCGAATCGAGCCGCGCGTTCCTCACGCCGTGGGAGCCGATCTGGCCGTCCGACGATCTGACGCGATCAGGATACCGCCGCCGGTTGCGGCGCTATGCCGAGGATATTGCCGAGGACAAGTCGTATCCGTTTCTCGTCTTCCGCGAGGATAATGGCGTGCTGATCGGCGGCATCACACTCGCCAATGTTCGCCGGGGCATCGTTCAGGCCGGAACGATCGGTTACTGGATCGGCGAGCCGTATGCGCGGCAGGGATTAATGACGACGGCGCTGCGCGTGCTGCTGCCGTCGCTGTTCGGCGAATTGCATCTGCATCGTGTGGAAGCGGCCTGCATCCCCACCAACGTCGGCTCGGTGAGGGTGCTGGAGAAGTGCGGCTTCCGGCGCGAGGGGCTCGCCAAGCGTTATCTCTGCATCAACGGCGTCTGGCAGGACCATTACCTTTACGGCCTGCTGCACGAATATCTGCCGGGCTGATCGTTGCCCGAGGCTCTATTGTTACCAGCCATTATCATCAGCCTTGGCTTTGCCGCCTTTGATCGCCAATACCGCTCCGCACAACGGTTGAGTTGCGCGACGGCTGCACCGGAAACCGGTACACTCGCGCAGGTCATGCGCTATAACGCTGTTTAGTAATTGCGGCGGGGACGTTCTGACGATGCAAGATGCCAAATTGAAGCCGGTTCGCGGACCTCGCCGCACGATGATGCTGGTGATGCTCGCGTGCACGGCGCTTGCAGGTTGCGGTGGCGGCGGCTCGATGTTCAGCTCGTCGCCCGATAGCCCCGGCATCACCAGCCGGTTCAGCCAGCTGTTCGGATCGCGCTCGCAGGAGGCGGGAACGCCGGCTGCGGCCCAGACGCAGCCACAGGGCGAACTCACCTGTCCGGGCGTCAGCATCCGTGCCGGCGCCTCGACGCTTCAGGTCGGCGTGCAGCCCGGCCAGACACCGAGCGCAAACGAACTGCGCTTCCAGGGCACCATCACGCGCACGGCGCGTGACTGCAATCTCGCGGGCGGGCAAATCACGGCGCGGATCGGCATCGAGGGCCGGATCATTGTCGGCCCCGCAGGCGCGCCATCGCAGGTCGACATTCCGCTGCGCGTCGCCGTGGTGGAGGAAGCGATCAAGGAGAGGATCGTCTTCACCAAGGCCTATCGCACGACGGTCGCGATCCCGCCGGGTGAGAACAGCGTTTTGTTCAGCTTCGTCGCCGAGGATATCGTCTATCCGGCGCCGCCGCCGTCGGCATCCGAGTATATCTTCTACATCGGGTTCGATCCGGCAGGCCTGCGGCCGGAGCCGCGTGCGCGAAACTCGAAGCGGAAGTAAGCCAATCATCGCTGTACAAACAGAAAGCCCCGCAGCATCGCTGCGGGGCTTTCTTCTTTGATCTAACCTTCGCCGGTCAGTTCAGCTTGGCGCGAACCTCGGTGATGCCCTTGGTCAGAAGGTCGTCGGCGACCGAGCCCTTGACCGTCTGCGACATGATCTGCGCAGCGGCAGCAACCGCGGCATCG
>JBEIPX010000120.1:0-7889 GCA_040376815.1 Bradyrhizobiaceae bacterium | reverse complement strand
GAGGAAGCGGTCGCGCTTGGCGACCGCGTGATCGTGATGTCCGCGCGGCCCGGCGAAATCGTCGCCGACATCAATGTGCCGTTCCCGCGTCCGCGCGATGTTCTGGATTTGCGGCGTCAGCCGCAGTTCGGACAACTGATCTTCGATGTCTGGCAACTGCTCGCGCGATCGAAAACGCAGGAGAAAGGCGTTTCGCCGCTCGCGAAGGAAACCTCGGAAGGCATCGTTTCGCAGTCCATGTCCGCCCCGAAGCCGACCGCGGCCGAACTGGAGCGGCTGTCACGGCCCTCCTGGACCGAACGCTTCGTGTCGGTGGTGGGGAAATTCTCTCCGCTGCTTGTCCTTGTTCTGTGGGAACTCCTCACGCAAGTCGGCACCGTGGATGCGCGGTTCTTCCCGTCGCCGTCGTCGATCGCATCGGTGTTCTGGCAGGAACTCGTGGACGGCACGTTGCTCGTCGATACGCTTGCGACGCTGAAACGCGTGGCGATCGGTTTCGTCGCCGGCGGTGTGCCGGCCGTCATTTTGGGCCTGGTGCTCGGGTTGTGGCCGACAGCCCGGCAACTGATCGCCCCGATCTTCTCGGCGCTCTATCCCGTGCCGAAGATCGCGACGTTTCCGCTGTTGCTGCTCGTTCTCGGCGTCGGCGAGGCGCCGAAGTACACGATCATCGCCATCGTTGTCTTCTTCCTCGTCTTCTTCAATACGCTGACCGGCGTGCGCTACGCGCCGAGAATCTATCTCGATGTCGCGCAGAATCTCGGTTCCTCGACGCTGAACACCTTCAGGCTGATCGCGCTTCCCGCCGCTCTGCCCAGCATCTTTACGGGCCTGCGGCTTGGGCTCGGCACGGGCTTCGTGGTGATCGCTGCCGTCGAGTTCGTCGGTGCCAGAAGCGGCCTGGGCTACGCTATCTGGTCGTCGTGGCAGATCTTCGCCGTCGAAAAGATGTACGTGAACATCATCGCGATTTCGCTGCTCGGCTATGTTTGCATCCTTCTTCTCGAATGGATCGAATACGCGTCGATGCCGTGGAGCCGCGGAAACCGGTAAGTGCGGAAGCAAGCGATGAATGAAACCCGCGCCGACCAGATACTCCTCGGCAGCATCGTCACGCTCGATCAGCAAAACACGATCGCCGAAGCGATTGCGATCAGCGGCGGCCGCGTCGCGGCGGTCGGATCGCGGTCGGATATCCTTGGGCTGCGCGGTCCACAGACCGCCGTTCATGAGGTGCGAGGCACGATTATCCCGGGCTTCAACGACACGCATGCGCACATGGATACGGAGGGGCTGCGGACCTGCTTTCCCTCGCTGGATGAGGCGCGCTCGATCGGCGATATCGTGACGGCGATTTCCAGGATCGCGGCAACGAAGCCGAAGGGCGAGTGGATCGTGACGATGCCGGTCGGCAAGTCGCCGTTCTATTTCGGCGGACCGGAGAATCTCGCGGAAAAGCGCATGCCGACGCGGCAGGAACTGGATTCGGCCGCTCCCGATCACCCGGTCTGCATTCTTCCACCATCGTCCTATTGGAGCCTCATTCCCTGCCACGCCGCGCTGAACTCGCTCGGTCTGGCACGCAACGGCATCAACCGCGAAACGCAGCCGCGCATTGGCGGTGTAACAATCGAGCGCGACAGCAACGGCGAACCGACGGGCGTCATCGTCGATCGGAACTATCCCGATATGGCGCAGGTCGATTTGCTGGGCGGGGTGCCGCGGTTCACGCTGGCTGATCGATGCGAGGGCATTCGCCGCGCTTTGAAGATTTATCACGCCGGCGGTACGACCAGCGTCTATGAGGGGCATGGATGCGCTCCCGACATTCTCGATGCCTATGGCGAACTGTGGCGATCGAACGAACTGACCATGCGGGTTGCACTTGTCGTCAGCCCGATGTGGAGATCGCTCGACGAGGCTGAGCAGCAGATGCGCGAGGGCCTATCCTATGCCCGCGGCTCGGGCTTCGGCGACGCGCATCTGCGGATCGGCGGCCTCTTCGTCAACTATGGCGGCGATCCCGCAGCGGCGCGGGTGTCGATGTCAAACCCGTCCAACCTCGGCTGGTCGTCCTATGTCAAGCACGCGAACGATCCGGAGAGTTTTGAGCGGTTGTGCCTGATGGCGGCACGCCACGATCTGCGCATCCACACGGTGGTTATCGACAAGCTGCACGAGATCCTTCCGATCCTGAAGCGTGTCAACGAGAAGTACCGCATTTGCGACAAGCGCTGGGTGCTGGAGCACATCAGTATCGTCCGCGAGGAGGATTTGCCGGTCATCCGCGAGCTTGGCCTCGGCGTGACGCTGATCCCCGGCTATCACATCGCCAAGGCAGGCGCGCGCTACTTCAATATGGACGATGCGGCGGCAAGCCTCGTCGCGCCGGCCTTGCAGCTGTCGCGCCTCGGCGTGCCGCTGTCATGCGGCACAGATAACAGCCCGACCAATCCGCTGGCCGTCATGCATGCGATGGTGACGCGAAAAGAGAAGAGCGGCCGCGTCGTCGGTGAAGCTGCAAAGGTCACGCCCGAGGTGGCGTTGCGCACGCTCACCGTCAATGGCGCGTGGTTTTCGTTCGATGAAGGCCGCAAGGGACCGCTTGCGCCGGGATATTTCGCGGACCTCGCGGTGTTTGACAGAAATCCGCTCACCGTCCCGCCGGACGAGCTTGAAGCATTGACATGCACCGCCACGATGGTCGGTGGGCGTTTCGTCCACGGTGGCATTTAGCCGGCCGGACAAGCCTCAGGTCGCTTCCAACGCTTCCTTGGGGACTTTCGCGTACAGGCTCATGGTCGTTGCCGCCTGCTTCTCGAAGTGCGACTGCAGCAATGCGACCGCCTTTTCTTCATTGCGATCAAGCGCCGCCTGCATGATGGCCTGATGCTCGCTGTCGGCGACCACGGCGCGTTCGGAGTATTTCCAGAAATACCGGCGATAGCGTTCGAGGTGGTCGTAAAGCTCTTCGAAGAAGTGCAGCAGCCAGGGCGATCCGCAGCCCTTGCAAAGTGCGAAATGAAACTCGCGGTGCCGCATCTCCCATTCGTTGCGCGCGGTTTCATCGTCGAGGGCGATCGAAAGCGCGGCACCCGCCTGCTTGAGCCGATGCAGGGCGCCGACGAGATCGACCTCCCATTCGTCGCGGCCGTCGCGGATCGAGCCGCGGATCGCGTAGGTCTCGAGGTGCGCGCGCAGCTTGGAGACGTCGAGCATCTCGTTGAAGTTGATCGGGGCAACCATGAAGCCCTTGTGATCCTCGGAGACCACGAGGCCCTGCGCGGCGACCTGAAACAGCGCCTCGCGCAATGGACTGGTGCCGACGTCGTAGAGCTTGGTGAGCTTTTCGAACTGGAGCCGTTCGCCGGGCTCGAAACGGTGGCGGACGATGTCGTTGCGAAGCCGTTCGGCCGTGCGGCCTGCAAGTGTTTTCGGTTCCCCGTTGCGCAGCATGCGCAAACCCGGGCCCCAGTTCAGCTCCGGGGCAGACAGCTTTCTCATTGGCGGCTCGTTTTTGGAGAATCTGCCAGCACTATGAACCTCTAAGTGCGAAAATCCAAGAGGATATACATTTTCGAAAGTATTGACTATCTTGGATTATGATGCTTCGTTTCGCTGGTAACGGAGGAGGAAAGCATGGCTGAAATCGTGTTCGCGGCGGGAGCGCCGCATGCACCGGGGTTGATCGGCTTGCTGGAAGCAGCGCCCGCGGACGTGAAGGACGTGGTCGTCACCACCTATCGCAACCTGGCCACCGCGATCCGCGAGGCCAAAGCCGACGTCCTTATCGTCTTCGCCAACGATCACCTCGCGAACAGCCGTGTCCGCGCTTACCCTGACTTTCTCATCGGCATGGCCGAGGAACATCGCGGTCCTTACGAGTGGTTCAAGCCGTGGATCGGCTGCGAGGACTATACGGTGAAGGGATCGCCGCAGGTCGCGGCCCAGCTCTTCAACGGCATGACCAAGCGCGGCATCCGCATGTTCGCGCAGAACGAAAATCTCAAGTTCGACGACAACATTTCTGTGCCGGTCCTTCTCACCGGGCTCGAAGGCTCTGGCATTCCGGTCGTTCCGATTCTCCAGAACTGTACCGTTCCGCCGATTCCCGATCAGCACCGCTGCTACGAGGTCGGCAAGGCGCTCGGCGACTTCATTCGCAACGATCTGCCGGCGGATATGCGCGTCGCGTTGCTGGGCTCGGGCGGTCTCAGTCATGAGCCGGGCGGTGCGCGATACTACTTCATCGATGAAGAGTTCGACCGCTGGTTCCTCGATCTCGTCGCATCCGGCGATCACGACAAGCTTCTGAAAGAGCTGACGCTCGAGCGCATGGAAGCGGCCGGCTCCGGCGGCACCGCCGAGTTGCTGGCGTGGGTCGTCGTGCTCGGCGCCATCGGCTCCAAGCCGGGCCGCAACTTTGGTTACACCGTTCACAAGGACTTCAAGTGCGGCGTTGGCGCGGTTCTTTGGGACCTCGATGCCAATACGGCCAAGCGCCGCGCCAACGCTTAAGCGGAGTGAAACGATGGGTCTCGAGAAATTCAATCCCGCGCTGGCGACGCACGATCTGATCCAGGACCTGAAATGGAGTCCTGAGCTGCGGGCGGAGTTCGAAGCCAACGAACCGACGGTGCTCGATCGCTATGCGCTCTTGCCCGAGGAGCGCAAAGCGATCGAGACGCGCAACTTCCTCGCGCTCTACGACATGGGCCTGCACCCTTATCTCGGCGGCCAGTTCGCCCGCCTGATCTTCGGCAACGAAGCGGGCAAGGGCGCCGTGACCGCCGTCAACAAACTTGTCGAATCTCTGCAGGGCAAGGGCTCGGTCGCCTGACCGTTCCGCAGACATTCCGCTGAAAACGCATTCAACAATCAACTGGGGGAATTCGACGTGACACTCTCAAAGACATTCTTGTCCGCTGCTGCCGTCATCGGACTGGCCGCGGGCGCATTCGCTCCTTCCGCGATCGCGCAGAACGCATCGCAGGGTATCACGGATACGGAGATCAAGATCGGCGGCATCTGCCCGAGCACCGGGCCGATCGCATCGTTCGTCACGATCTGCGTGATGCAGGACGCGTACTTCAAGTTCATCAACGATCGCGATGGCGGCGTGACCATGGCGGACGGCAAGAAGCGCAAGATTTCCTACACCTACTACAACGACGAGTATTCGCCGCCGCGCACGGTCGAACAGGCGCGCCGTCTGGTCGAACGCGATCAGGTCGCGCTCGTAATCGGTCCGCTCGGAAGCGCAACCGGTCTTGCCATCCGCGATTACCTGAACAAGCGTCAGGTGCCGCAGCTCTATGTCGGCAGCGGATTGTCGGCATTCAGCACGGCGACCGACGAGTTTCCGTGGACGCTGGGCTGGCAGCCCTCCTACACGACCGAATCGAGCATCTTCGCCGAGTTCGTGAAGAACCAGAAGCCGAACGCCAAGGTCGCGGTTCTCTATCAGAACGACGACTTCGGCAAGGAACTGCTCGGCGCGTTCACCGAGGCGGCGAAGGGCTCCACGACGCAGATCGTGGCGACGCAGTCCTACGAAGTGTCGTCGCCGAGCGTCGACTCGCAGATTTCGAACCTGGCCGCGTCCGGCGCCGATGTGTTCCTGAGCTTCAGCGTGCCGAAGTTCACCGCGCAGGCCCTGCGCAAGGTGCGCGATACGTCGTGGCGGCCGATGGTGATCATCACCAACATCAGTGCCTCCGCAAAGACAGTGATGGAGCCGGCAGGGCCGGAAGCGTCCGAAGGCGTCTACTCGATCATCGCGATGATGGACCCGACCAGCCCTGACTATGCGAACACGCAGGACATCAAGACCTATCGCGAGATCGGCCAGAAGTACGGCGGGCAGGGACTGAACGTCGACGATCCGATCACGATGTATGGCTTCGGACAGGCGCAGACGATGGTCGAGGTGCTGAAGAAGGCGCAGCCGACGCGTGAATCGATCAATCACTCGGCCCGCCACATCTGCAACATCCCGGTGCTCGGATTGGTGCCTGGCGCCAAGGTCTGCATCAACGGCAAGGAAGATCCGTTCTATGTCGAATCGATGCAGATCGTCCGCTACAGCAAGGGCCGATGGGAATTGGTCGGGCCGGTCATCAGCTCCTACGAAGGCAAGACGCCGCGGCGCGCCAAATAACTCCGCCAAATAACTCCGCCAAGTAACGGAGCATTGCGGAAGCCATCGGAACGCGTGTGACATGACCGAACTCTTCAACGAGATTCTGCCGGCCAAGACCGGACGAGCACTGCTCGTCCGGCGCGGCGAGACGCTGCGGATCACCGATCTCGAAGGCCAGCAGGTCGTCGATGTCGCGATCTTCAACGCGCACAACTATCGCGACAAGCTGTCGCTGTCCTACTCGACGACGCGCTATGCGCTTCAGCAAAGCGCGTTGCGTGCCGGGCGTCCGCAGCCGGCCGTGCAGATGTCGCGCGACTACGTGACGGAGGGCGACATTCTCATGTCGACCATCTTCACGCCGCTGATGGTGCTGACCAGGGAAACGCCGGAACCGAAGGGCGTCCACAAGGTCAACCAGCGGATGTGCAATCGCAGATTCTACGAGAGCTTCGGTGTGTTCGGTGTCGATGGCTGCCACGAAGTGATCAGCCGGCTGGTTGCGCCCTACGGCATCCGCCCGGAGGACATTCCTGACACGATCGACTTCTTCATGAACTACCATCACGACTGCGCCACGCGCTCCTGGGTCGCCGAGAAGCCGGTGTCGAAGCCGGGCGATTACGTCGAGCTGCTCGCGGAGACGGATGTGCTCGTCGCGATCTCCAACTGCCCCGAGGATCACGTCAGCGATATCAACGGCGGCCGCTGCACACCGATGCGCCTTCAAGTCTTTCAGTACGAGCCTGCGTCAGCTTTGTCATGACAACACATCAGTTGAAGGCGGGCCCGCAAACCATCATGCAGGGCATGGTCGATCCTCGGACGGCGCCGGCGCTTGTCGTCGAATCCGGGGATACGGTCGTTTTCGACACCCGCTCGATGTGGGACGGCGCCAGCACCCCCGGCCTCGATCTCAAGACGATGCTTGCGCTGCGTGATCGCTATCGCGCCGAGGGCAGGGGTCCGCATAGCCTGACCGGACCGGTTGCGGTGCGCGGCGCCAAACCGGGCGACGTGCTGCGCGTCGACATCCAGCAGCTCGAAGTATCGGATCACGGTATCAACGTGATTTTCCCCGGTCAGCAAAGCCGCGGGCTGTTGGCGAACCTGTTTCCCGAACCGGAGTTGCGGCACTTCAAGCTTGATCGCCGCACGATGACGACGACGCTCGGTAAAAACGTCACCATCCCGCTGCGTCCGTTCCTTGGCATTGTCGGCGTGCTGCCGGCGGTTGCCGAGCCGATCAGTTCGTCGCTCCCGGGAAATTTCGGCGGCAACATCGATTGTCCCGACCTCGTTGCCGGTGCGAGCATTCACTTGCCGGTGCAAATCGATGGAGCGGGGTTCTTCGCTGGCGACGCGCACGCTGCGCAGGGTTGCGGCGAAGTCAGCCAGACCGCGCTCGAGACGTCGATGACGTTGGCGCAAGTCAGGCTGACGCTTGTCGAGCGGCCTTCGCTCAAAACGCCGCGCGCGGAGACGGCCGATGCCTACATCGCCATGGGCTTCGACGCCGATCTGCGCGTCGCTGCCCAACAAGCCATCGCCGACATGATCGATCTGCTGGGTGAACGGCACGATCTCGGACGCTCGGACGCCTATTCGCTCTGTTCGCTGCAGGCGGACCTGCTCGTGACGCAGGCCGTCAACGGCATCAACGGCGTTCATGCGCGCGTACCGAAAGCGATCTTTCGCGACGGGAGAGTGGGGCTGTGACCGCGCCGATCCTTCAGGTTCGCGATGT
>JBEIPX010000484.1:0-2617 GCA_040376815.1 Bradyrhizobiaceae bacterium | reverse complement strand
TGGTACGCCGCGCGATTTCCATGTGCATGCGTTCGACCATCTGGCCGTCCATCTGCACCGCGCCCTTGCCGGCGTTCTCCGGCTGATCGAACAGTGCCGCGATCTTGCGCGCTCGCGCGACCTCGTCCGCAGGCGGCGTGAAGGCAGCGTTGCACGGCTCGATCTGACTCGGATGAATCAGCGTCTTGCCATCGAAGCCGAGATCGCGGCCCTGCTCGCACTCACGTGCAAATCCTTCCGTGTCGCTGAAGTCGTTGTAGACGCCGTCGAGGATTTCGATGCCGCCGGCGCGGGCGGCGAGCACGCAATTGGAAAGCAACGGCAGCATCGGCGCGCGGCCCTTCACCATGCGGATGCGCGACTCGCGCGCGATATCGTTCGGGCCGATGACAAAACCCGCAAGGCGATTGTCGGCTTCGGCACCGGCCGCAGCGATTTCCGGCGCACGCAGCACGGCCTGCGGGGACTCGATCATCGCCCAGATCTTGATGTGAATGCCCCCGCCCATGTCGGCGATGCGATCGGCAATCGCCTTGAGGTCGGCGACACGGGACACCTTCGGCACCATGACGCCATCCGGCTGCGCCTTCGCCGCCATGCCGATATCGTCGATCCACCACGGCGTATCGAGACCGTTGATGCGGATGATCACCTCGCGACGGCCAAAGCCTTTCGCCGTCACCGCGTCGAAAATCTGTTTGCGTGCGGCCGCCTTGGCATCCGGCGCCACCGCGTCTTCGAGATCGAGGATCAGGCCGTCGGCGGGCAAGGTCCGCGCCTTTTCCAGCGCACGGGCATTGGAGCCGGGCATGAATAGCATCGAACGGCGCGGACGGATCATGGCGGCTTATCTCCAGTCAGAACGAATGAACTAGCATCAGCGCGGACCCGCCGAAAGGGTTGTCGCAACGCGCCGGGTGTGCTTATCCGAAGCCGTCCAGCAAGGGTCACCTGCAATGACAGATTTTCCCAAAAACCTGATCGACGGCTATCGCAGCTTCGCCGCCAATCGGCTGCCGGCCGAGCAATCGCGCTATCGCGAGCTCTCCGAGTACGGCCAGTCACCCGAAACGCTGGTGATCGGCTGCTGCGACTCGCGTGTCTCGCCGGAAGTCATTTTCGATGCCGGCCCCGGCGAGCTGTTCGTCATCCGCAATGTCGCAAACCTCGTACCGCCCTACACGCCGGACGGCGCGACGCGCGCAGTCTCCGCGGCGCTCGAATTCGCCGTGCAGGTTCTGAAAGTGAAGCACATCGTCGTGCTGGGCCATGCGCAGTGCGGCGGCATCCGCGCGTTCGCCGAGGAAGCCGAGCCGTTGTCGCCTGGCGATTTCATCGGCAAGTGGATGGAATTGATGGAGCCTGAGGCGAAGGAGATCGGCCCGCGCGGCGACATGTCGAAGCAGCAATTCCTCGCCAAGCTCGAACGTGCCGCAGTGAAGCGCAGCCTCGAGAACCTGATGACATTTCCCTGCGTGAAGATTCTGGTCGAGCGCGGCAAGCTCAAGCTGCATGGCGCGTTCTTCGGCGTAGCGCAGGGCTCGCTGTCGCTGCGCGATCCGGTGACCGGCGAATTCCACGACGTCGGCGCGGCGGCGGAGGCTTGAGGCCTTGTCCCGGACGCGATGCAGCGTGAAACGCTGCGTCGCAGAGCCGGGATGATTCCAAAATCAATGGGTGGTATGGCCCCGGATCAAGTCCGGGGCAAAAGGCTAATGCCCGCCCTGGCCGCCCCAGCGATCCGATAGCGCCATCAGCAGCGCCGACACCACGAACACCAGATGCACGCCGGCGAGCCACATCAGCTTCTCGGTGTTGACGGCCGTATCGAGCGCCATGAATGCCTTCAGCACCTGAATGGCCGAGATCGCGACGATCGACGCGAGCAGCTTCTGCTTCAGCCCGGAGAAATCGACCTTGGTCATCCACTCCGGCCAGTCGGGATGACCGCCGGGATCGATGCGCGAGACGAAGTTCTCGTAGCCCGAGAACACCACGATCAGAATCAGGTTGCCGGTCAGCGACAGATCGATCAGCGACAGCGCGCCGAGGATGATGTCGGCCTCCTTCGCCATCGGCGCATGCATGATGAAATGGATCAGCTCGGCGACGAACTTGTAGAGCAGCACGGCCAGACAGACGACGAGACCGAAGTAGAACGGCGCCATCAGCCAGCGGCTGTTGAACAGCACGGTCTCGAACCCGCGCTCGGCTTTCTTAATAGGGCGTTGATCCACACCTGGATTCGGTTCTGGATTTCGATCGGTCGTCGGCGCGGCCATCTCACCCTCGCAAGCAGTCCAAAAACAATGATCCCGGAAGTGACCTTCCGGGATCAGGGTAATCGAGCTGCTGAAGCGATCAAGCCGCCTTTTGCTTCGGCTTCAGAAGCTTGCGGTTGATCAAGCATTCGGCGATCTGAATCGTGTTCAGCGCCGCACCCTTACGCAGGTTGTCCGAAACGCACCAGAACGAGAGGCCGTTCTCCACCGTCGCGTCCTCGCGGATGCGGCTGATATAGGTGGCGTCCTCGCCTGCGCACTCGTACGGCGTGACGTAACCGCCGGGCTCGCGCTTGTCGATCACGAGGCAACCCGGCGCCTTGCGCAGGATATCA
>JBEIPX010000046.1:0-11293 GCA_040376815.1 Bradyrhizobiaceae bacterium | reverse complement strand
GTACTGGCCCTCGTACACGGTGTTCGCGCGGAACATCGGGAACACGTAGTCGCGGACGAATTCCTCGCGCAGGTCTTCGATGAAGATGTTTTCCGGCTTGATGCCGAGCAGCAGCGCCTTCTGGCGCGCCGGCTCCAGCTCCTCACCCTGGCCGAGATCGGCGGTGAAGGTCACGACCTCGCAGCCATAGGTGGTCTGCAACCACTTCAGGATAATCGAGGTATCAAGCCCGCCCGAATAGGCGAGCACGGCTTTCTTCACTTTGGTCTGGCTCATGAATTTCTCTTGGAACAGTCCGGATTTTGGCCGGACTATAGGGGGAACAGGCGATGGTGCAAGCCGTGGAAAGCAGCTCTTTGGGCGTGATCTGATCCGAAAACCGGTACCCACTTTTCGGGATCATGCCCGCTTCAACGAACGCAGGGGCCGAGCTGTGCGGTGTTGCCGCGGTTGCCGGAGAGCTTCCAGGCAAACAGCGCGCGGGACGAGGTACGCCCGGAAGGAGCGGTGATGACCGGCAGCTGTTCGATCTTCCCATAATGCGTTGCGGCCCGCGTCGCGACCGGACAGCCGGTGACATAGAGCACCGGCTGTGGCGCGGCCGAGGTCAACGGCCGGTCGATGTCGAACTGATGGCTAAAGACCGGGCTGGTGCGCCACGAGTAGACCGGAATTCCAGACTTGCGGGTGTAGTAGATCAGCGACGCGGTGACGTCGCGCTGATCGGCGACGATGGCAGCTGCCCCACTTGCCTTTGCTGTCCGCGCGACACCTTCGCTCAAGGCGCGCCAGCCGACGGTGCGCGCATAGACATCGGGCTTCGCCAGAAATTTCAGGCTGATCCTGTTGGCAAACGCATCGGCAATGGGAAGCAAGATTTGCGCGGCGAGTCCGATCGCAACCGTCGCCTTCAGCCAGCGCGATGCATCGAGGCGCACCAGGATCGCCACCGCAAGGATGGTGATGGAGATCGCCGCCGGCGCGGCCCAGTTGGCATTGGCGTGATTGAAGATCGCATTGACGGCAACGATCACGATCGGCGGCAGCGCGAACGCGATCATGAGCCGGTCGGCCGGCTCAGGCGTCACCGGCAGCGGACGGATCAACGCAGCCAGGAACACGCCGAAGACGATCGGCCCGAACACCGCGAACTGGCTGGCGAGGAAGCTGACCGCGTTCAGCGGCCGGAAACCGATGCCGGCGCTGCCGCTGATGTTGTCACCGGTGTGCTTCAACGTCACGAAATCATGCGCCGCGACCCAGATCAGGTTCGGCAGCAGCACGAGCCCGGCGATCGCAACCGCGATCCACAAGAGCCGGTGCCGCAACAGATCGCGCGCGCGCGGATCGAGCCAGGCTGCGAGCAGAACGCTGAAAGCGAAGTACGCCATCGCGTATTTCGCCAGCATGCCGGCGCCGGTTGCGACGCCAAGTATCACCGCCCAGCGCCAATCCTTTTCGTCGAGCAGCCGCAGATAGGCATAGAGCGCGACCGCCCAGCAGAACAGCAGCGGCACATCGGTCGAGATGATACGTGACGAGAACACAACGCCGGTGCCGAGCGCGAGACAGAGCGCGGCCCAGAACGCGGTGCGTGCACCATAGAGCCGCAGCGCTATCGCATAAACCACAAGCGACGTGCCAAGATAGAAGATGGGCGATGCCGCGCGAATACAGGCTTCGCCGCTGCCGCAGACCTTTTCGGTGCCGGCAATGATCCACGCCAGCAGCGGCGGCTTGGAGAAATAGCCGAAGGCCGGCACTTGCGCCCACGCCCAGTACTGCGCTTCATCGAAGAAGAAATCGACAGAGGAAAATTTCAGGCCGACGATGCGGACGACCGTCAATCCAAGCAGCGCCGCGAGCAGCCACCAGAACGAGCGCGGCAACCCCGCCTCATGCGGTTGCGCGAGATCATCCGCGGCGCGGGCGGACATGCTAGTCAACCACGCACGGCTCGCGAGCAGCTTCGTTGTCAGCCAGCGATCGATCGCTTCATCGGAGAAACGCGTCGCGCCCCAGCGGTACAAAAGACCGTGCGTTAGCCAGATCACCAGGAACGCGACGATGCCGGCGACGATGACGTCGCTCATGTAATGACCGCCAAAGGTCATGCGCAGGAAGCCGGTCGCGGCGCCAAAGACGGTCGCCGCCGCGTAGGCGATCGGCCGGATCGCGGCTGGCGCGAGCGACGCCGGCGCGTAGGTCCAGAACGCGGTCGCGGCTTCGCCGGAGAAGAACGAACAGTTCCGCGGGCACGCGCCGCTCGAATCGTACCACGGCTTGAACTCCCACTTGCCGTTGAAGTCGGCGGTCGCGGCAGGGCGCGGCCGGCCCCAGTTCTGCTTGAAGATCGCGTTGGTGAGAACGCCGGCGGACATGGTGATGGTGAACAGGATGAACACCATCGTGCGGCCGGAAATCAGCAGCGGCTTCTGCGGCCAGATCAGCTTGGCGAGAAATGCAAGGATCGCCGGCGCAGCGAACAGCCAGGCGATAACCATCGCCAACTGACGCAGAAATTCCAGCGTCCGGCTAAAGGACGCGGGGAACGTCTTGGTGACCGGATCGTAGAACAGACGCGCAGCGACCAGATCGAGCTGCGGGAAAAGCGCGTAAACAATGGCAAAAACGGCCGCCACGCCGAGCGCGATGAAAAGTCCAGTCCGGTTCATGGGCAACCATCTAGCCGAGCGGCAAGACCAAGGAAAGATGGCCGCTGGCAGCCTTGCCGGATTCCCTATCGCGGGGCGATAGAGGCCGGTTCACGCCATTTCCCGGCATTGCGGCCCGCGATCATCCAGTAGACGAGGCCAGCGATCACACCCGCCCCGGTCATGATTTCGAGCTCGCGCCGCACCAGCCCGTGTATTGACATCGTCGCCGCGTCGAAATTCGCCATCCCGAGATAGCAGACCGCGCCGACGATGGCTCCGCTCACGGCGTAGAACAGTACCGAGCGGATCGAGAAGCCCTCCGTGATCAGCGCCACGATCAACGCCGGCAGCAGCGCGAAGCCGCTGACGAAGACGAAGCCGATGGTGGTGATGATCGCGAACGTGCCGTCATCGAGACCGAGCCGCACGTCGCTCCATTCCGGGAAGATCACGGCGGCGACGATCACCGCTCCCGCGGCAAAACACGCGACGCAGAACGCGAAGAAGATGACGATGATGCGAATGAAAAGAGACATGGCTACTCGTCGTCAGTGAGAGACGCGGGGAGATGCCGCCTCAATCCGTCATCGCCATAGCGCGCAGCGCCTGACGCTCGCGGGCCGAGAGCTTTTCGGTCTCCGACTTGAGCTGACCGCAGGCAGCGAGGATATCGCGGCCGCGCGGCGTGCGCACCGGCGACGAGTAGCCTGCGTTGAAGATGTACTCGGAGAACTTCTCGATCTGGTCCCAGTCCGAGCATTCGTATGTCGTGCCCGGCCACGGATTGAACGGGATGAGATTGATCTTCGCCGGAATGCCCTTGAGCAGCTTCACCAGCAGCTTCGCGTCGTCCATCGAGTCGTTGACGCCCTTCAGCATCACATATTCGAAGGTAATGCGGCGCGAGTTGGACACGCCCGGATAGTTACGGCACGCATCGAGCAATTCGGCGATCTGATACTTGCGATTGAGCGGCACCAGTTCGTTACGCAGGTCGTCGCGCACCGCGTGCAGCGAGATCGCCAGCATCACGCCGATCTCATCGCCGGTGCGGAAGATGTTCGGCACGACGCCGGAGGTCGACAGTGTGATGCGGCGCTTCGAGATACCGATGCCTTCGCCGTCCGAGACGATATGCAGCGCGTCGCGCACCGCATCGAAATTGTAGAGCGGCTCGCCCATGCCCATCATCACGACGTTAGTAACGAGACGATTGCCCAGCGGCGTTTCGCGATCGGCCCAGTCCTTCAGGCGGTCGCGTGCCACCATCACCTGACCGACGATTTCACCGGCGGTGAGATTGCGCACGAGCCGCTGCGTGCCGGTGTGGCAGAACGAACAGTTCAGCGTGCAGCCGACCTGCGAGGATACGCACAGCGTACCGCGATCTGTTTCGGGAATGTAGACGCACTCGACCTCGTGCGCGCGCTGACCTTCGACGCCGCTCGGCAAACGTAAGAGCCACTTGCGGGTGCCGTCGTTCGAGACCTGCTCGGCGACGACTTCCGGACGATCGACCGTGTAATACGCGTTGAGCTGCGCGCGCATGTCCTTGGCGATGTTGGTCATCGCGTCGAAATTCTCGGCGCCGCGCACGTACATCCAGTGCCAGAGCTGTTGCGCGCGCATCTTGCGCTGCTTCTCCGGCACGCCGATCTCGCCGAGGCGGTCGGACAGTTCCGCGCGCGACAATCCGACCAGCGATGGCTTCGCCGGCGGCACATAGCTCTCCAGCGGGACCTTCTCGACGAGGCCCGCGACAGCTGCGGCTTGCGCTGGTGAAGCGCCAGTCATCTCATGATTCCAATAGGTTGCACGGACAAAGGTTAACGGCCGCAAGCGTGGCGGGCTCGTCCGCTCTCACATAGTCGCTTATGCTACTTGCGGCAATCCTGCGCGATGCGATCCAGCGCCTGGGCAAGGCCCTTCAGCGAGAACACGTCCGTCGTCTGGGTGCCCTTGGCCGAGACACCCTTGATGGTGACATCGCCGCCCTTGCGCAGCGCATCGACCATCGCGTCTTCCTCGGCCGCGTTCTTGATCCAGAGCCCGTCGCCCTGACCGTACATCGCATACTTGGCGCTGCCGATTTCGAGCGCGCCCTCGGAGCCCGGCTTCAACGCATAGCCGATCATGATCGAGACTTCGTTGAAGACCTTCTCGCCGGGCCGCGACGAGACGAAAGCATAGGCGGGGTCGCGCGGCCGGTTCGGCGGATTCGTTTTCTGCGATGATGGCTTGGCGAGCGCGAAGCAGACTTTTTTGCCACCGGGCGAGGCTGTGTAGGCGCCCCATGTTCCGAACTGCCCAACGAGCGCCGGCTCGGCGCTCGCGGCGGGCTTCGCTTCCTGCTTGGCAGGTGCACCCTTTTGCTTCGCCGCATTCTGCTTTGTTGTGGTCTGTTTCGCAGGCGGAGCAGGTGTCGACTTGCTCGACTTCGCACCGGACTTAGTGGTGGAGCTTTGCGCGCTGGCGCCGGAGTGATCGCCGATCAATGACCATCCACACAACAGCACACCTGCCGCGAGAAGTGCCACTCCATATCGCACCGACATGATCGCCTCATTCCTCTGCCCGCTGCGGCTGACATGAGCCACGGCGAGAGCCCCACAACGATTCGGTCTACCGCTTAAATGCCTTAGCGACCGAGAGCCCGATTGTGAAGCCACAGCCGAAGGCACATCCACCCACGCAGTTCCGGGCGCGAGATTGGAACCAGCATTGCGACGGTTTTTTGGCGCTATTTTGCGGTCCGATTCTAGCGTTCGCACCGGCTTTTCTGCAGGTGCTTTAGCGAACGCTAGAATCAAAGGACCTCCAACGATCATAGGTTTCTAGTGGAGTTTAGGATTTGACATTCGCCTCACATAACCCGCCGCAAGCGATGGGCGAATGTCAAATCCACTCCACTAGCGCCGATCGCGATGGCTCTGCCATTGCGCTTCGCTCCAGCCGAGCAAGTCCTCGGCGCCGGAGGTGCGCAAGTGCGCGCCGCCATCGATGGTGACCATCTCGCCGTTGATGTAGGCGGCGCGATCGGAGATCAGGAAGCTCGCGAGATCGGCAAGCTCTTCATGCTGGCCGACGCGGCCGAGCGGATTGAGATTGTCCGGCAGGATCGCATTGCGGCCCTCGGGACGAAGGCTCGCCGATGCGCCCGGCGTCGGAAACGGGCCCGGCGCAATCGCCACGAGGCGCACGCCTTTGGGTCCCCACTCGACGGCGAGACTCTTCGTCATCGCCAGCACGCCGGACTTCGCGATTGCGGAGGGCACTGTGAACGCGCGGCCGGTGATCGTCGATGTCGAGAGGATGCTGAGTACGACGCCTTTGTGCTTCGCGTCAATCCAGCGCTTGCCGGCGGCCATCGTGCAGTACAGCGCGCCGTGCAGCGTGGGTGCGAGGATTGCATCGGCCGCGCGCGCGGAGAGATGTTCGGTCTGCGCGATGAACGTCGCGGCTGCATTGTTGACCAACACGTCGAGCGGCGCGGCTGAAAACGCGCGACCCATCATCGCATCGACGGCGGCCGCATCGCGCACGTCACACGTCAGTGTCTCGACCTTACCGCCGGTTTCCGTAGCGAGACGCTGCGCGGTTTCGCGCAACACCTCTTCACGGCGGCCGCAGATCACAAGCTCCGCACCGAAGGAGAGAAAGCGCTGGCCCATCGCAGCGCCAAGTCCCGTGCCACCGCCGGTGATCAGAACGCGCTTGCCGCGCAGCAACTCATTGTCGAACATCGTGTTCATTCCGTTTGCCGGGAATTGATCGCCAGTCTGCCTGAAATTTCAACCGGCACATGCATGCCGAGCCTGCAAACGACCCAAATCGATTGTCCGGGCCAACAAAATCCGGCAAGAAAGCCTCAGCAACAAAGAAAAACTTGCCCAAGGTGATCCGATGAAAGCCATCCTCTGCTCGCAGTACTGCGAACCTGACGACCTCGTTTACGGCGACGTTCCCGATCCGGTTGCGGGTCCCGGCGAGGCCGTGATCGCCATCAAGGCGGCGGCGTTGAACTTCTTCGACATCCTGATGATCCAGGGCAAGTACCAGATCAAGCCGCCCTTCCCGTTCTCGCCCGCCGCCGAGGTCGCCGGCGTGATAGAGAGCATCGGTGCCGGCGTGACGACCCTGAAGGTCGGCGATCGCGTGGTCGCCTCATGCGGCCACAACGGCGCGCGCGAGAAGATCGCGCTGCCGGAAAAGTCGATCGTGAAGATTCCGGACAACCTCGATTACGACCGCGCCGCCGGCATCATCATCATTTACGGCACCGCGCTACATGCGCTGGAAGATCGGGCGTCGCCGAAGCCCGGCGAAACGCTCGCGGTGTTCGGCGCGGCCGGCGGCACGGGTCTCGCGGCATGCGAGCTCGGCAAGCTGATGGGCCTCAAGGTCATCGCCTGCGCTTCGTCCGACGAGAAGCTCGAATTCGCCAAGAAACACGGCGCCGAGCTGACGCTGAACTATGCGAAGGAAGACCTGAAGGAAGGCTTGAAGCGCATCACCGGCGGCAAGGGCGTCGACATCGTGTTCGACCCGGTCGGCGGCACTTACGCCGAAGCCGGCGTGCGCTCGATGGCGTGGGAGGGCCGTTTTCTCGTCATCGGTTTCGCCGCGGGCGAAATTCCGAAGCTGCCGCTCAATCTCGCGCTGCTGAAAGGCTGCGACATTCGCGGCGTATTCTGGGGCGCATGGGCTCGGCTTAACCCGGACAAGAACCGCGCCAATCTCGAAAAGCTCGTCAAGTGGACGGCGGAAGGCAAGATCTCATCGCACGTCGACCGCACCTTCCCGCTGGCGAAAACCGCCGAAGCGCTGAAGGTCCTCGCGGGCCGTCAGGCCATGGGCAAGGTGATCCTGCATCCGTGATTTTCTTGCCCCGGCCTTGAGCCGGGGCCGTAACGACCACGGAGTTTGCGGCGATCCCGGCTCTGCGACGCAGCGTTGCACGCTGCATCGCGTCCGGGAAAAGCGCATTAGCTTTTGAACAGCGTTTCCTTGCCCTTCACGAGCGAAACGACGACATCGTTGAACGGCGTGTCGATACCGAGCCTGTCGCCGAGCGGCGGGATCGCGCCGTTGATGACGTCGATCTCGGATTTCCGGCCCGCCATGTGATCGAGCAGCATCGATGGCCGTGCCCCCGGAATCTTCAATCCGAAGTCGCGGACGTACTGCACGGGTTCGTCGATCTGCACGGCGATGTTCTGCGCCTTCGCCATCTCGAAAGCCTCGGTCGCGCAGCCTGCTGAAATGCGGAAAGCATCAGGACTGTTGATCACTTCGCCGATGGTCAATCCGGTGAGCGTGCATGGCCCGCTGTAGGCGATGTTGCAGATCAGCTTTTCCCAGACCATGCGGTGAATGTCAGGAAACTTCAGAACGCGGAATCCCGCACTCTCCCAGATCTTGCCGACATGTTCGAGACGTTCCGTCATCCCGCCCGCATACTCACCCAGACGCACAAACTCCCAGCCGTTGTGATGCGCATGGCCAGGTTTTGGAATCGACGCACCGAACCCGCCGACGACGCCGATCAACACCCTGTCGGCGCCGACGATCGCCGCGACCTTCTCGGCCGAACCGACGCCGTTCTGGATCGTGAGAACCGTGCCATTCTTCGCGAGAACCGATTTCACCGCATGCGCCGCTGCTTCGACACCGGAGGCTTTCGTGGCAATGATCGCAAGATCGATCGGTCCGGCATCCGCAACGCTCTGCGACGCGTTGAGCTTCACCGTCTTGTCGCCGCTTGCGCCGGAGACGCGCAGGCCATCGGCGCGAATGGCATCGATATGCGCCGGCCAGGTATCGATGGCCCAGACGTCGATGCCGGCCGCGCCCATCAGGCCCGCGTAGACGGAACCCATCGCTCCGGTTCCGATGATGGCAACACGCATGGCGGCATCTCCTGCTCCGTAAATTGAACTAGCAGCAGGTTAGCATCAATCGCGCGATGGGGAATTCCCGCCGTCAGCCGGCGGGAGCATCCGGCGGCACCTCGCCGCCCTTGATTCTCGCGATCGCGTCACGCGCCGCGTCGCGATGATCGGGCCGGATGTTGCTCGCCACCATGCGCAGCGCGGTCGCAAGCACCGCCGCATCATCGGTGAAGCCGAGCACCGGCAGCAGGTCCGGCATGAAGTCGAACGGCAGGATGAAATAGGCGAGCGCGCCGAGCAGCGACACCTGCACGTGGCGCGGCGTCTTCCGGTCGAACGCGCAATAATAAGCCGCGACCAGATCTTCGGCGAACGGCAGATGCGCAACGACGCGCTTCGCTTTCGCCCAGAACCGCTTGCGCACGCTCTCGCGATCCCGCGCGAGCTTGTCCGCGGGCTCGAAGCCGATGGTTTGCTCGTGCGCCATATTGTCCTGATCCGGTGCCGGGTTCATTCCGGGAAAATGGGAAGCCGAAAGACCTGCTGCAAGCCTGCGCCTGCGGGGATTACTTCCCCGCGATCTCGTTCATCGCTTTCGCGAGATTGATGTCGAGCGCGGTCAGGCCGCCCGCGTCATGGGTCGCGAGTACCACTTCGACTGTCTTGTAGACGTTCGACCATTCCGGATGGTGGTCCATCTTTTCGGCTACCAGCGCGGCACGGCTCATGAAGCCGAATGCCTCGTTGAAATCCCTGAATGTGAAGGTGCGCTGGATGGCGTCGCGGCCGCTCACCTCGCTCCAGCCAGGGATGCCACTGAGCGCGTGCTTGCGCCCCTCGCCCGTCAGTTTCTCGGCCATGCCAGCCTCCTCGTTCGACGCTTGTCCCGGAACAACCCCGAAACCCGGCCATTGTGCCAGCGATGCCCGGTAACCATGTCACAGGCGGGGCAAGCCGCCGCGCTGCAAATTTGCTACAATGTTGGCCTAGCGCCTGTTTGATTGCCAGCAGACGGACCGATTTCTCTTACAAATCATCCGTTTGACGGCAGAACGTGTCTCCCGAGGGCCCAGTCTCCCTAACTCTGGCCCCGAGCAGTCAACGCGAGCGCTGATCGAATGAATGAGACACTGAGAAAGCTGATGTCGCGTTCCACCGAGCTTGGTGCCACATCGTTCGATCCAAACGCGCCACGCACTCCTCGCTCCCGGCGCATGGCAGCCTTCTTCATCGCACTCGCCGCCACCCTTGCCGTGCTGGCGATGACGGCCGCCGCCTACTACTACAGCATGCGGCCAGTGACGCTGCGCATCTCCGTCGGCCCGCCGAACAGCGACGACCAGAAGGTGGTGCAGGCACTCGCCCAGGCCTTCGCGCGTGAACGCAGCAAGATCCGCCTGCGGGTCATCCCTGCCGAAGGCACGACCGCCGCGGCGACCAGTATCGCCAACGGCACCACGGACCTCGCGGTGGTCCGAGGCGACCTCGACCTTCCAAAGGAAGCGATGGCGGTCGCGACCCTGCGCAAGAATGTCGCCGTACTCTGGGCTCCGCCGCGCGCGAAGGGCGCCAAGGGCAAGCCGATCAAGAAGATCACCGACCTCGCCGGCAAGAAGATCGGCGTCATCGGTCGCACGCAGTCCAACGTCAATCTCCTGAAGATCATCCTCGATCAGTACGGCCTCAAGCCCGACAAGTATGAGATCGTCCAGTTCTCGACGACCGGCTTCGTCGAGGCGGTGAAGGGCCAGAAACTCGACGCCTTCATTGCGGTCGGTCCGCTCAGCAGCAAGATCACCGCCGACGCCATCAACGCAACGTCGCGCGAAGGCGCGCTGCCGACATTCCTTGCCATCGATGCGGCCGATGCGATCGATCAGAAGTATCCGGCCTACGAATCGGCGGAAATCCCGGAGGGCGCGTACGGCAACGACAAGCCGGACGATGCCATCAAGACGATCGGCTTCAATCACCATATCGTCGCGCGCAAGGCGCTGCCGGAAACCACCGTTGCCGCGTTCACGCGGCAGCTCTTCTCGGTGCGCCAGTCTGTTCTCGCCGAGCATTCACATGCCGCGAAGCTGGAGGCGCCGGACACCGACAAGGATGCCTCGCTCCCGGCACATCCCGGCGCCGCCGCCTACGTCGACGGCGAGGAAAAGACTTTCCTCGAGCAGTACAGCGACTACATCTGGTTCAGCTTCATGGGCCTGTCCGTGCTCGGCTCTGCCGGCGCCTGGTTCGCTGGCTACATGCGCAAGGATGAACGCGTCAGCAATTCTTCGCGCCGCGATCGGTTGCTGGAAATGATCTCGATCGTCCGCAAGTCGCACAATTCGGAAGAGATCGACGAGCTGCAGATCGAAGCCGACGGCATCATGCGCGATACGCTGAACAGCTTCGAGCATGGCGCGATCGAGGAAGGCACGCTGACCGCCTTCAACATCGCGCTGGAGCAGTTCCATAACGCGGTCGCCGACCGCAAACTGCTGCTGATGTCGATGCCGCCCAGCCCCGCGCGCCCGAACGTCCAGCTCCGCGCTTAAAGCGTGATGGCATCACGCCTTATCCCATTGCGTTGAGCATGATCTTTTCGGAAAATCGCTTCACACTTTTCCGGATCATGCTCTAAGCGCGGTTGAAAACATTGGCGAAAACCGCCAAATCAAACCCGCAGAATTAAGCCCCTTGGTCGATTAGGCGTTGTTTTTTCGCGATTTTTGACTATATTGCGCCGCACGCGTC
>JBEIPX010000589.1:0-1590 GCA_040376815.1 Bradyrhizobiaceae bacterium | reverse complement strand
GCGAGGAGATCGAGGCGCTGGTGCTGGGCTCGCGCTGGGTGGCGCAGCGTGGCGATGCCCGTCTCGCGGCGGCCGCGACCAATGCGCTGGCGAAGATCGTCGCGGTGCTGCCGCCGGAGCTGCGTGACGAGGCGGACAATTCGCCTCTGATCGCCGGATTTGGCGGCCGGCCACCGGTCAGCGAAGACGAGATGCCGGCTTTCCGGCAAGCCATCAAGACCGAACGCAAGATCAGCATGACGTACGCGGACGAACTGGGGCGCGAGACGAAGCGCATGATCTGGCCGTTCGCGCTCGCCTATTTCGACAGGACGCGGGTGCTCGCGGCGTGGTGCGAGCTGCGCAACGACGTCCGGCATTTCCGTGTCGACCGGATCATCGCCTTCGAGGTGACCGAGACCCGCTATCCGCGCCGGCGTCTGGCGCTGGTCAGCGACTGGCGCAAGATCCAGGAAGCCGAGCAATGCCGGTGGCAGGACGACGAACCGGCGGCGGCAAGCGCCGAGCCGGTCGCTCGACGCCGCGCCGGGCGTCAGACCTGACGTTCGCCTGCGCTGGCGGCTTTTCGAACCGCATCCGGATCGCTATCGTCGGCGAACGGCTGGCGCGCAAAGCGTTCGCCTCCAACATGAGGACGGCGTTTGTCCATCGGTCGCAGCGCAACGCCATTGATCTCGCTCGATGCGGTCGTTGTCGACACCGAAACGACTGGCCTCGACCCTGTCCGGGCCCGCATCGTCGATATCGCGCTGGTCCCGCTTGAAAAAGGACGGCTCGAGCAGGATCGGGTGACGCGGTTTCTCGTCCGGCCGGATATTTCGATTCCTGCCGCGTCCACACAAATTCATGGCATCGATGCCGCGATGGTCGCCGATGCGCCGGCTTTCGCCGCGATCTGGCCCGGCCTTTTGCCGCAGATGGACGATACGGTCATCGTCGGGCACTCCATCGCGTTCGATCTGGCGGTGATCAAGCGCGAGTGCGATCGCGCAGGTTTCGCCTGGCGCGCGCCACCCTCGCTTTGCACGAGGATGCTAGCGCAGATCGCGCGGCCGGAGCTGAGAGATGTTTCGCTCGAGCAGCTTGGCAAATGGCTCGGGGTCGAGATTGCCGGACGCCATACGGCGCAAGGCGACGCCATCGCGACCGCCCGGATTTTTTGCGCTCTCGTTCCGATTCTGCGGGAGCGTGGCATCAGAACGCTGGCCGAGGCGACGCGCGCTTGCGAGAACCTCACTGAACCGTCGCTCGCTCTTCGCCCGGCCTGGACGCGGGCTCCAAAACCGGAAGACACCGCTGGTGTACGGCGCGACGTCCAGCCTTACAGCACGCGCGTCGCCGATATCATGAGCGCGCCGCCGATCGTCATAGGTCCTGGCGAAACCATCGCCGCGGCGCTCCAGGCGATGACCGCCAACCGCGTGTCCTCACTGCTCGTGCCGCCGGGCGCCGCGCCGATGCAGGCTCACGCCACCGGGATCGTTACGGAACGCGATCTGCTGCGCGCCCTTAGTGTCCACGGCGCATCGGCATTCGCGATGCCGTTGACCGGCTTTATGAGCTGTCCGTTGCATGTTGTGTCAGCGGATG
>JBEIPX010000094.1:0-9044 GCA_040376815.1 Bradyrhizobiaceae bacterium | reverse complement strand
GCTCGCCGGCGACGCCATCGAGGCGATCCGCAATGCGTTCGCCGCCGATCCGCAGCTCGTCGCCGGCGGCGGGCTGCTGGTGCCGGTCTGCGATCCCGGCCCGCTCGGCCGCGTGCTGCAATGGTTCCAGACTTACGAATACATCCGCAGCATGGTCAGCCGCTTCGCATGGATGCGCGCCGAAAGTCTGGTGCTGGTCTCCGGCGCATTCTCGGCATTCCGCCGCGAGGCGCTGCTGCGCGTCGGCGGGTTCGATCCCGACTGCGTCGTCGAGGACTACGAGCTGACGCACCGGATGCACCGCTACTCGGTCGAGCATGGCCTCGGCTGGCGATTGCAGATGATCACCGGCGCGCATGGCGTGACCCACGCGCCCGGCGCGTTCGGCTCGTTCATGCTGCAACGGCGGCGCTGGTTCGCCGGCTATCTGCAAGTGCAGCTCTGGAATCGAGACCTCGCCGGACAGCGGCGGTTCGGCGGCATCGGCATGATGATGATGCCGATCAAGGCCTTCGACACGCTGCAACCGGTCTACGGCTTCACCGCGTTCCTGCTGTTGATCGCATTCCTGATCACGGGCAAGACGAGCATCGTAATGACGTCGCTCGCGATCATCGCGATGAAGATCACGCTCGATCTCCTGTTCAACCTCTGGATGGTTCATGTCTATCGCCGCGTCACCGCCGACCGGCGCTCATCGCGCTATGGCCATGTGATCATCGCCACCGTGCTGGAGCCGTTCAGTTTTCAGTTGCTGCGGCAGGCCGGCGCCGTATGGGGCTGGGTCTCTTTTCTCACCAACCGGCATCGCTGGGGCGCGCAGACCCGCGCCACGCTCGGAACGGCGAATACCGCTGCGCCGGCGAGCCAGCCGCGCTAACGCTTCTCGATCACCAGCGTCTGCACCGAGCGGCCGAAATAGCCTTCGCTATCTGCGAGCCGCGCGGTCGCAATTCCCCGGCCATCGGGACCGATCAGGGTTTCGCCGTTGAGCAAGATCCAGTCGCCGACCGGCTGACGGGCAAAGCTGACGTTGAGATCGGCGTTGAGGAACGTCCACTTGCGCCAGTCGAGCATCGACGACGTCGCGTTCGAGAAGTCGGCCGCGATCATCGCCCGCATCGCCGGCGAAATCGCCTCACCTTCGATGATCGGCATGTCAGCGCGATACCAGATCGCCCCCGGCCCGTTCACCATCAGGCGTCCACGCACCGCGCTGATGCGCATGGTCTGGATGAACGGGTTGATCAGCGCACTCGTGTCCTCGCGATGCCCTGCATCCGGACCAGGCACGTCCAGCGGAGCGTCACCGATACCGGCCGGAAGCTCGGCATCAGCAACGCGCACCTTCAGCACGGTCGCGCGGACGACTTCGACGCCGTTCGCTTTCAGGCGGATGCCGCAGAGCTGAATCTTGCGGCCCTCGCGCAGGGTTTCGCACTCGATGGTCAGCGGCGCGAGCGGGATCGGCCGCATCAGGTCGACGGTGACGCGCGCGACCTGCATCGGCTGCGCCGTCGGCATCTGCTCCGCCGCCCACGTCACCAATGCCGACGGCGGCGAACCGTGCTGCATGTCCGGACTCCACGGCCCGGCTGCATGCGCGGATGTTTCGGCGCGATCGCCGTTGACGCGGTAAACCGCCTGCATCAGAGCGCCGGATCAACCGCCTCCGCATATTCCTTCTTGAACCGCGCGATCAGTTCGGCGGCGGGAAGCACCTTTTCGATGCTGCCGATGCCCTGGCCGCTGCCCCAGATTTCCTTCCAGGCCTTCGGCCGTTGGCGTTCGCCGCTGGCGTCGGTGCCGAAGTTCATCTTCGTCGGGTCGGATTCCGGCAGGTTGTCCGGGTCCATGCCGGCGGCGGCGATCGAGGGCTTCAGGTAGTTGCCGTGCACGCCGGTGAACAGGTTCGAATAGACGATGTCTTCGGACGCGGACGCCGTGATCATCTGCTTGTAACCCTCGACGGCATTGGCCTCCTTGGTGGCGATGAAGGCCGAGCCGATATAGGCGAAGTCGGCGCCAAGCACGCGCGCTGCACGGACAGCGCGGCCGGTGCCTATCGATCCGGAGAGCGCGATCGGGCCATCGAACCACTTTCGCGTTTCAGCGAGGAAGGCGAACGGCGACAACTCGCCGGCATGCCCGCCTGCACCAGCGGAAACGAGAATGAGGCCATCCGCCCCTTTTTCGATCGCCTTGTGCGCGAACCGCTGATTGATGACGTCGTGGAAGGTGATGCCGCCCCAGCCGTGCACGGCCTGGTTCAGATCCTCGCGCGCGCCGAGCGAGGTGATGACCATCGGCACCTTGTGCTTCTCGCAGACCGCCATGTCCTGATCGAGCCGGTTGTTCGAACGATGCACGATCTGGTTGACGGCGAACGGCGCCGAGAGCTGGTCCGGATTGGCCTTGTCGTGCGCCGCCAGTTCTTCCTTGATGCCCGCAATCCATTCGTCGAGCAGCGCCGCCGGCCGTGCGTTCAACGCCGGAAACGATCCGACCACGCCGGCCTTGCATTGCGCGATCACGAGGTCGGGCACCGAAATGATGAACAGCGGCGCACCTATCACCGGGATCGAGAGACGGCCCTTGAACAACGCAGGCATGGACATACGCAATTTCCTCTTGATCTTGTGACCGTCATTCCATCAGCAGAACAGCGACCGCAATAGCGTGACGGGCGGGTGAAAAGTCAACCTGACACCGGCGGTGTACCAAACCCGCCGGCCCCAGTGCCCAAGAACAGTGCTCAAGAACAGTGCTCAAGAACAGTGCTCAAGAACAGTGCTCAAGAACTGGCACGCAAGAGTCTGGCGCTCAAAATTACTGGCAGAATGCGCGGGTGACATAGTTGTCGGTGCGGCATTCGCCGGGCTCCGGCGGCCGCCCCGACATCAGGACCTTCGCTGGGCAGCTTTCGGCCGCATCGGACTCAATGCTGTTGCCGCTGGTGAAGCCTTTGCTCTGGCAGAGTTTGTCGGCGGCCGACTTGCAGTCCGGCGCACCGTTGGCGGCGACTTGGCAAACCACGCGGCCGGTTGCGACCGATGTCGGCCGCGCCAGGCGGCCGAGGCTGTCGGTCGCGCCCTTGGCGCGCGCGTTGAGGTCGTCGATGGTTTCCTTCGCGGACGGCAGCGTGAAGATGGTTGTCGAGTTGCGCAGCATCCTGCCGATTTCGTCGATCAATCCGGGATTGCCCGGCGGCGGCGCGGGCTGCGGAGCTGCGTCCGGCTGTACCGGAGCCAAAGCGGCAGGCGGCGGCGAGGATGGCGGTGGTGGCGTCTGCGCGGACGTCACGCTCGTGCCGATTGCGAAGCCGGCGAGCACAAGACCCGGCAGCCATCGCGCCGGAGATGCGGGGCGCGAAGCGGCTGCGACTGGATTGAGCGTCCGCCGGTCGGGCATGTCCAGAACGTATCGCGAATGGCAGCGGCGGGGAAGGTCAAAACCCAACCCCAGCCGCTTCAGAAGAACCACCCGACGATAAAGAAACCGAGCACAAGAACCACGGCGCTGACGAGAACCCAGAAGCCAAGACGCTTCTCGAGCTCTGCCTTGATCTGCTCGCCGTAGAAATTCAGCACGATCGCGACGATGAAGAAGCGGCCGCCGCGCGCGATGATGGAGCACAGGATGAACAGCCAGATGTCGTAGTTGGCGAACCCCGACACGATGGTCACCAGCTTGTAGGGGATTGGCGTCAATCCCTTACCGATGATGATCAGCGCACCCCATTTGGCATAAGCCTCGCGGAAGAGTTCGATCTTGTCGCCGTACCCGTAAAGATTAATCAGCCACTGACCGACGCTGTCATAGAGCAGCGCGCCGATCAGATAGCCCACCACCCCGCCGGCGACCGACGTCACCGTACAGATCGTGGCGTAGAACCACGCCCGCTTCGGTCGCGCCAGCGACATCGGGATCAGCATCACATCGGGCGGAATCGGGAAAAACGAGCTTTCCGCGAAAGACACGAAGCCCATGATCCATAGCGCGTAGGGCTTGTCGGCGGCGGCAATGCACCAGTCGTACATTCGTCTCAGCATGGCGCGATGAACCATCCTCCGCCGGATTTGTCCATGGCGCGACGCCGTTGGATTGCGGGAAAATCAGTGGTGCTTCGAGAGCCTGCGGCCCTTGAGTGCGACAGTTGGACGCCGCCCCAGTGGACGGGGTGGCTCCACTGTCGGGGCAGTGGCCTTGGGCGGCACCTTGGACCGTGTTTTGGGCAGCTTCTCGGCAATGCCGAGCAGACGCTCACGCCGCGCCATCTCGGCCCAGATGTCTTCCGGACGGACACCCGCGGACGCCCACAGCACCGACAGATTATAAAGGAGGTCGGCGCTTTCCGAGATCACCGCGTCGCGATTGCCATGGACGGCGTCGATAACGACTTCGATGGCTTCCTCGGCAAGCTTCTTGGCCATCTTGGAAGGGCCGTGCTTCATCAGCCGCGCGGTTCGGGAAATCGCGGGATCAAGGTCCTTGGCCGCCAGAATAGCGCGGTAAAGCCGCTCGAGCGAATCACTCATTCTGTTGAAAATAACGCATTCGCGTCTTTGGGGCGTTAACGCGCGGCCTGAAATACAACCCGGCTGTCACAAAGCCGATGTCACAAAACATGCATTAACTCTCATTCACGGCAAAGGGCCGCCGGGGACGAACCCCGGCGGCCCTGCTGAAATCGTATCGGCGATCAGTTGCCGCCGTACTCGTGGCGATAGGCGCGGCTGTTGGAGTAGCCGCCACGGTAATAACCGTAGCCCGGATCGTAGTAGGCCGGCGGGGCGTAATAGGCCGGACCGCCGTAATAGGCCGGGCCACCGCCGTAATAGTAATGGTCACGATGGTTGCTGGCCGCTGCGGCAGCCGCGATCGTGCCGGCCACCAGGCCGAATGCCGCGATCGCAGCCGCTGGATTCCCACCGCCGCGATAATGACGGCGGCGGGCGCTGAAATCGGTCACATCGCCCTGCTGATCGGCGACCTTCGCGACCGGCGCAGTGCGGATTTCGGCCGCCTGGACCTTCGGCACTTCGAACGCCGTCAGCGCAAACGCCGCGACCGTTGCCAGCGCCACCGCGCGGCCGGATGTGGAAAGCAGTCCCTTGCGAATTAACATGTTCAAACTCCCTCTGGCGCCCCTCGGGCCGGACGCGGCCAATCGAGAAGGTAACCATCGGGACGGATGTAAGTTCCACAAACCCAACCGCAACTGAATGACTGGTGGCGGAATCGTGGCATTTGGATTTATATCCGTTCATCTTCCCGGAAGCCGCTCCGGCCGTCTCAAGAGCGCGTCATCAAACCAACACAGCCGCACGTCCAACTGCGGCAAACTCGTTTGGCGTTGTCGATATGCGTACATTCGCACTGTCTCTCCTTGCTCTTCTGATGGTCGCCGCCGGGCTCGGGGCGAACGATAGCCGCGCGGCGACGGCGCTGCGCCTGACCTACGACCGGCCGATCGATGCGACGCTCGCCCCCTTCCTGCTGGCGACGGTAAAGGGCTTCTTCCGCGACGAAGACCTGACGGTCACCACCGACATCGCCAAGAGCGCCAAGGATGCGATCGCGCGCGTGGCCGCCGGCGAGACCGACTTCGCACTTGCCGACATCAACGCGCTGGCGCGCCATCGCGATACGGATAACGGTGCGGCGCTGAAAGCGGTCTTCGTCATGTTCAATCGCGCGCCCTACGCGGTGGTCGCGCGCAAGAGCCGCGGCATCAACGCGCTCGCCGACATTCAAGGCAAAATTCTCGGCGTTCCCGACAATGACCTGTCGATCCGCTTCTGGCCGGCGGTCGCGAAGCTGAATGGCATCAAACCCGAGAAGGTGAAGATCGAGAAGATCGGGATCGCCGTGCGCGAGCCGATGCTGTCCGCGGGACAGGTCGACGCGGTCACCGGCTTTTCCTACCTCGCGCCGCTCAACATGCGCGATCGCGGCATTCCGGACAGCGACCTCGCCGTCTTCCGCCTCTCCGACTATGGCAGCGAAGCCTACGGCGCGGCGCTGATCGTCAATCCGAAGTTTGCCGCCGCCCAGCCGGAAGCCGTTCGCGGCTTCCTGCGCGCCGTGATCGCCGGACTGAAGCTCACGGCGCAGGACCCTTCCCGCGCGACCGACGACGCGATGGCGCAGATCGACGGCGGCAACCGCGACCTCGAATTCGAACGGCTACGGTTGGTGCTGCGCGACAACCTCGTGACCAGTGAGGTGAAGCGCAACGGCTTCGGCGGCATCGACGATAAGCGGTTTGCGCAGGCGCTGGCGCAGCTTGCCGAAGACCAAAAGTTCAAGAAGACATTCACCGCCGCCGATCTGTTCGATGCTTCGTTCCTGCCTCCGGCGTCTTCCCGGATGCCTGAGTAGCGTGCTGGTCACGACCGGCTGTATTCCAGACGAAATCCCTGATTAAATCCGCCGCCGGCCTTCGTCAGCGCCGGCCGTTCCTGCCGAGTGTCGCATGCCCTTGATCCGCCTTTACGTCCGTGTTCTCGAACTGCTTGGCAAGGAAGCACGGCTCGGCTGGATGCTCGCTTTCGCCAATCTGGTGCTGGCCACAGCGCAATTCGCCGAACCCGTTCTGTTCGGCCGGATCATCGACGTGCTGTCGAAGAACACGCCGACAGCCGGAGCCGGCCTCTTGCCGGCGTCACCGTGGCCGCTCCTGTGGGCGTGGGTCGGCTTCGGCCTGTTCACCATTGCTTGCGGCGCTTTCGTCGCCCTGCATGCGGATCGCCTCGCCCATCGCCAGCGCCAGGCGGTGCTGACCGGCTATTTCGAACACATCATGCAACTGCCGCTGACCTTCCATACCGGGGTTCACTCCGGGAGGCTGATGAAGGTGATGCTGCAAGGCACGGACGCGTTGTGGCGGATCTGGCTCGGCTTCTTCCGCGAGCATTTCGCCTCGATCGTATCGCTGGTGGTGCTGCTGCCGCTCGCGCTCTACATCAACTGGCGGCTGGCGATCCTGCTGTTCGTGCTGTGCGTGGTGTTCACGCTGATGACGACGCTCGTCGTGCGCAAGACCTACGGCCTTCAGAACGAGGTCGAGGAGCACTACAGCGACCTCGCCTCCCGCGCGTCCGACGCCCTCGGCAACGTGGCGCTGGTGCAAAGCTTCGTGCGAATCGATGCCGAGGTGCAGAGTCTGCGCAACGTGGCCAACCAGTTGCTGACGGCGCAGATGCCGGTGCTCTCCTGGTGGGCGCTGGTCACGGTCATGACACGGGCCTCGACCACGATCACGGTGCTGGCGATCTTTACCGTGGGTATTTTCCTGAACGCAAAGGGCCAGGCCAGCGTCGGCGAGATCGTGATGTTCGTCTCGTTCGCGACCATGCTCATTCAGCGCCTCGAACAGGTGGTGAGTTTCGTCAACAGCGTGTTCATGGAAGCGCCACGGCTGCGCGAGTTCTTCGACGTGCTCGACGCAGTCCCGGCGGTGCGCGACCGGCCCGACGCGATCGATCCGGGACGCCTTCAGGGTCTCGTCGAATTCAACGACGTCTCCTTCTCCTATGACGGCAAGCGTCCGGCGGTCGCGGATTTGAGCTTCTCCGCCCTGCCCGGCCAGACCATTGCGCTGGTCGGCGCCACCGGCGCCGGCAAATCGACCGCGATCGCACTTCTGCACCGTGCCTTCGATCCACAATCCGGCTTCATCAAGATCGACGGCATGGACGTGCGCGGCATGACGCTGACCGCGCTGCGGCGGAACATCGGCGTGGTGTTTCAGGAGGCGCTGCTGTTCAACCGCTCGCTCGCCGACAACCTGCGGGTCGGCAAACCCGACGCAACCGAAGCCGAGTTGCGCGAGGCGGCGCGGCGCGCCCAGGCCCTCGAATTCATCGAACGCAGCGACGGCAAGTTCGACACCAACGCCGGCGAACGCGGACGCATGCTGTCGGGCGGCGAACGCCAGCGCCTGTCGATTGCGCGCGCGCTTTTGAAGAACCCGCCGATCCTGATCCTTGATGAGGCCACAAGCGCGCTCGACGCAGTCACCGAGGCCAAGGTCAACGCGGCCCTCGACGAGGTGATGAAGGGACGCACGACCTTCGTGATCGCGCATCGCCTCTCGACCATCCGCAACGCCACGCGGATTCTCGTGTTCGAGAACGGCAGCGTCATCGAAACCGGAACTTTTGACGAACTGGTGGCGCGCGGCGGCCATTTCGCCAATCTGGCGCGAGCCCAGTTCATGATTCAGGACAGCGCTCGCGCGAGCATCACGCCGCCGCAGGCCGCACCGACGACCTGACCTCGCGCGCAACGCCGGAACCGCCGAAATTTAGCCCCTTTCATCGCTGAACAACGGCAGCTTCCAGCAGGTCACGGGAGCAGACGCCACGGTCGACAACTGTCCACCGAACAGGCAAATGCCCGGAGAAACCTCTGTTCGGAGGTGGCAGGCCGGTATAGTTTGTCGCCACCTGTTCGCGATCGGGCGGTCTCGAAGACTGTCGCGATCTTCGCTGTCGTGCCGGGCTCCGGTCCGTGCGACATGTCCCAGACCAGACCGGAACCGGATCGTGCAACTGACTCTTCCCCGCCATCGGCTGTTGCCGCTGAAACGCATCGCTTTTGCACTCGCGCTTGGATTGCTGACGATCGGGCGCATCGGCCCGGCGAGCGCCGAGGCGATGCTGGTGGTCGACGCCGATACCGGCAAGGTTCTGCACGCCGAGAACGCGACCTATCCCTGGTACCAGGCCTCCGTCACCAAGCTGATGACCGCGTATGTAACGCTGCGCGCGGTCAAGGACGGACGCCTCACGCTCGACAACACGTTCACGGTCTCGCCGACCGCCGCCGCTCAGGCGCCGTCGAAGATGGGCTTCAAGGCCGGAACGCTGGTCACCGTCGAAAACGCGCTTCTGATGATGATGGTGAAATCGGCGAACGACATGGCCGCCGTGCTGGCCGAGGGCGTCAGCGGATCGATCGACAACTTCTCCGCCGAAATGAACCGCAACGCGCAGCGGCTCGGTATGACGCAGACGAACTACGTCAACCCGAACGGC
>JBEIPX010000086.1:0-9282 GCA_040376815.1 Bradyrhizobiaceae bacterium | reverse complement strand
CGGCGATGGCGCCAACGATCTGGCGATGATCGAGGAGGCCGGGCTCGGCGTCGCGTATCACGCGAAGCCTGCTGTTGCGGCAGCAGCCGCCGCCAGCATCCACTATGGCGATCTCACCGCGCTCCTGTATGCGCAGGGTTACAGGCGCGGGGAGTTCGTAAGCTAATCTCCAAGTCGAGTTACGGCGCGATCGAGAGCTTGTTCAGTCCGGCACCGTCGAACGCCTTACGCACGGTGCCATCTAGCTTCGCCTTGTCGACGAACGTCTTCACGTAAGCGAGCGCCGCTGGACAATCCTTATGTACGGCAATCGCGACGCCCGTAGTCTGGAATGCGCCGTCGAGGATGCGCGAGCCGGGCAACTGCGCCTGCAACGGCGGCAGCGAGTCGTGTGTCAGCGCAAACGCCTGAACCGAGCCGGCTTTCATCATCTCCATCGCTTCATCGACGGACTTCGCCGGCACGATCTTGGCGACTTTCAGCGCGCGACCGGCGGCGCGGATCGTGGTCGAACCGTTGATGCCCACCACGGTGATCTCGGGCTTGTCGACATCGGCAGCCGTCTTGATGTTGGTGTTGGCACCGGCAAGCCAGGTGCTCTCGATCACGAAGTACGACGGGCTGAAATCGACGCGCTGGCGGCGCGCGTCGTCGGCCGGCATGAAGCCGATATCGATCTCGCCGGCGACGGCCTTGTCGGTCAGTTCGTTGGTCGTCGCGGTCACCACCAGCTCGACTGGCACGCCGAGTGATTTCGCCAGCGCATCGCCGAGATCGCGCGGCACGCCACGCACTTCGCCCGCGGCATCCTTCGCAGCGAAAATCGGCGTCGGCTTCGGGGCATAGGCAATGCCGACCCGGAGCTTTCCGGTCGGCACGAGCTGCTTCATCACGTCGGCATCATTGGCCATGGCACTTGAAACCATAACAGCCGAGCCCATCGCGCACGCGAATAGCGCACCAAAAAATGCGGTTTTCATCGCAACCTTTCCGACCTGCCCGATAAAGAAAACGCGCCGTTGACCGGCGCGTTTCTATGAACACCACTGCGCGCTCCTTATTGCATGCTGACTACTGCACGCTGAGTGCCACGAAGCGGACTTCGCCCTCGCCATTCGAGACGAGGAGCAGCACCGACTTCTTGCCGTCCTTCTTGAGCTGGTCGATGCGCTTCTTGACGTCGGCCGCGTTGGTGACGGCTTCCTGCGCCACCTCGACAATAACGTCGCCGGCGTTGAGCCGCTTGTCCTGCGCGTCCGATCCGCCATCGACGCCGGTGATGACGACGCCCTTCACGCTGTCCTTGATCTTGTACTTGGTGCGCAGATCCTTGCTGAGCCCGGCAAGATCGAGACCGAGCGCCTTCTGCGTCACAAGCTTCTCGGCCGGCTCCGGCGCCGTGGTCTTGGCCGATGCCTGGATCGCCTTCTCGCCATCCTCGAGGCGGCCAAGCGTCACTTTCTTGATCTCTTCCTTGCCCTTGCGGATGATCACGACGTCGACCACCTTGCCGACCGCCGTATCAGCGACCGCGCGCGGCAAATCCTTCATCTCCTTGATGTCCTTGCCGTCGAACTTGACGACGACGTCACCCGGCTCGATGCCGGCCGGCTTGCCCGGGCCCTTGTCGTCGACGCCCGCGATCAACGCACCGCGCGCCGGCTTGATGTTGAGGCTCTCGGCGATTTCGTCGGTGACCTGCTGGATGCGCACGCCGAGCCAGCCGCGGCGGGTCTCGCCGAACTGACGGAGCTGATCGACCACGGCGACGACCGTCTTCGACGGCACGGCGAAGCCGATGCCGATCGAACCGCCGGTCGGTGAAATGATCGCGGTGTTGACGCCGATCACATCGCCGTTGAGGTTGAACAGCGGGCCGCCCGAGTTGCCGCGGTTAATGGCGGCGTCGGTCTGGATGTAGTTGTCATAGGGTCCCGAATTGATGTCGCGGTTGCGTGCCGAAACGATGCCCGCGGTCACAGTGCCGCCGAGCGAGAACGGATTACCGATCGCGATCACCCACTCGCCGAGGCGGAGTGTATCGGAATCGCCGAACTTCACGGCAGTCAGCGGCTTCTCCGGCTTCACCTTCAGCACCGCGAGGTCGGTCTTCTTGTCGCGGCCCAGCACCTCGGCCTTCAGCTTAGAGCCGTCATTGAGAATGACGGTGACCTCGTCGGCGTCGGCGATGACGTGGTTGTTGGTGATGACGATGCCGGCGGGATCGATGACGAAGCCCGAACCGAGCGACGACACCTTGCGGGACTGCTGATTGCCGCCAGGCTGGCCCGGACGGCGGTTCTTGAAGAAGTCGTCGAAGAATTCCTCGAACGGCGAACCGGGTGGCACCTGCGGATTGGCGCCGCGCTCGTTGCTCTCGCCCTGCTTGCTGTTGTTATTGTTGCGGCCCTGAACTTCGGGGCCGCCGCGCGCATCGACCTTCTGCGAGGTCGAGATGTTCACGACCGCGCCGATCACCCTTTCGGCGACATCGGCGATGCCGTCGGGGCCGCGCGCATGCGCAGGCGCTCCCGCCATGACGCCAAAGCTCAATGCGCCGGCAAGACAGGCAGCCGCGATCCGCGAGCCCAGATGATGCGATGACACTCGGAATGCGCCGGAGGACATGTTGGCTTTCGCTCCAAATACGGATGAGTCGGGATCTGGCTGTTTCGCTGAATTTACAGCGCGCACCTGCGCCGTACCAGCGTGAATCGGGGCATTTCCGCCCACCGGACGGCAGATGATGCGGGGATTGAGGCTAAAAACCGGCGCGAACGGTCTCTTTTGCGTCGGGTCACGAAGCTGTTAGCGCATGCTCGGACGGTAAAAATCGTCAGCGCTGCACCAGCCAGATCAGCGCAAGGCCGCCCGGCCGTGGAGATCAGCGCGCCACGCGAGCTGCGACGAAATCATCGAGCGCTGCTCGCACGTTGTGGACGACGCTATCCCAACTGCGCGACCGATCCTGGCGGAACAGCCGTGCGCTCGGATACCATGGACTGTCCCCGCGCTCCATCATCCAGCGCCAGTCCGGCACCAGCGGCAGCATGATCCACACCGGCTTGCCCATGGCGCCCGCCAGATGCGCGACGCTGGTGTCGACCGTCACGACAAGATCGAGCGCTTCGATCAATCCGGCCGTATCGGCAAACGTGTGAAGCATGGCTTCGGGCCGGAAAATCTCGCGGCATTCCGACAGCGCGGCGAGATCGCTCTGCCGCGGCTCCTTCTGCAGACTGACGAAACGCGCGCCGCACGACAGCAGCGGCTTGAGCATCGCGAACGGAATGGAGCGGTTGTGATCATTACCGTGACCGGCGTTGCCCGACCAGATCAGGCCGACACGCGGACGTGCGCCGCCAAGCTCCGCGCCCCAATCGACGGCGGAGGGCGGAGCCGACAGATAGGACGCCGGCGCCGGTATCGTCTCGGCGGTCGTGCCAAACGAGAATGGCAACGTCGAAAACGAACATTGCACGTCGTAGGATTCTTTCACCTCGTGATCACTCGAAACGCCGGCGACGCCATCGAGCGTGCGCATCAGCGGGACCAGCGAAGCCTCGACATTCACCAGGACGCGGGCGCCGCGGGCCGCGAGCATCGGCACATAGCGCGCGAAATGGATGGCATCGCCAAAACCCTGGTCGTTGTAGACGAGGATGGTCTGGCCCTGGATATTCTCGCCCGTCCACAACGGCGCGGTGAGCTTGCGGTCCACCAGGCCGAGCGGGTTGAGCTGCCAGCGCTTCTCCGCCCTTGCGAAACCTTCGGCGAGGCGGCCGGTCAGCAGCAGCACCAAGGCGTCGTTCCAGCCCGCTTGGGCATTGCCCGGCGAGAGAGCTTCCGCAACCGCATAATCCGCCCGCGCCTCTTCGAACAACACCGAATTGAAACGGGCGATGCCGCGGTTGACGTAGGCAACGACGAAGTCGGGATTGAGGGCGATTGCCCGATTGAACCCTGCGATGGATTCTTCGATCCGGTTCAGCATCAGCAGCGTGTTGGACCGTGCGTTATGAAACTCGGCTGAGTTGGCGAGCCCCACCTGCAACTGGTCGAACACCAAGAGCGCTTCCGCGTAGCGCCGAAGATCGAGCAGCGTCACGCCGCGATTGAAGTGCCCGTTGATATTGCCGGGAGCAAGCGCAAGGGCCGCCACGAAATCATCCAGAGCGGCCGCGAACTCGCGCCGCTCCCGCCGCAGTTCACCACGGGCGAACAGAGCATCGGCCGACCGCGGCAGAATGGCGATCGCCTTCGTCAGGCCGGTCAGCGCCGCGTCGCGATCTCCGAGCCGGTTGAGCAGCAGAGCGCGTTCGAGCAGCGCCTCCCCATATTCCGGGATCATCCTGAGCGCCGAGTCATACGCGACGAGAGCCTCTTGTGCTCGATCGAGACGGGCCAGCGCTCGCGCCAGATTGCAGAAGGCGACCGGATTGCTCTGCCGCGCGGTGGCTTTTTTTAACGACTCGGCCGCGCTCGCGAAATCTTGCTGGCCAAGCGCGGCGACGCCGATGAGATGCCAAGCGTCGGAATTGCTCGGATCGGAAGCCAGCACGCGGCGACATGCCGCCTCGGCATCGTCGAGGCGGTTGAACTTGATGTGTTCAAGCGCGCTGGTCAGAAGCTCGGCGATACGGTTGCTCGCCTGTTGCTGTTTGGCAGCGGCGCGTCGATCTTTGCGGTTCGACAGCATGCTGACATGCTTGCCCGATCATGGTTAACGGATGACTAATCCGGCCTGAAAACGGCCATAGCCGCGATCGGCCGATCGGCGCTACCGCCGCACCAGCCAGATCAGCGCAAGGCCGCCCAGCGCCGAGACGATCCCGATCACGCGCAAAACGTTGTCGGGCGTGACCAGCACGCTCTTGATCGCCTCCCGCATCCAGGCGGGCATGGCGGCAAACAGCAGCCCCTCGATCACGAAGAGCATGCCGATGCCGACCATGAAGTCGGAGAAGCCGATCGACTTCATACACGCACCCTGCAACCGCTGACCGGTAACGGTCAGCGCGATCCGGCCGGCGCACCCGCGGCAGGCGCCGCAGGCTTGTTGGACGGATTGCTGAAGTAGCGGAAGAAATCGGAATCCGGCCGCAGCAGGTAGCGGGTGTCGTTGGTGCGAAGGCTCGCTTCATACGCCCCCATCGAGCGATAGAACGCGAAGAAGTCCGGATCCTTGCCGTAGGTCTCGGCGAAGATGCGGTTGCGCTCGCCGTCGCCTTCACCGCGCGTCGCTTCCGCCTGCGAATTGGCTTCGGCGACGATGACGGTGGCTTCGCGATCCGCGCGCGAGCGAATCTCTTGCGCTTTCTGCGCACCCTGCGCGCGGAACTCGGCCGCCTCGCGTTGACGCTCGGTCTGCATACGCTGATACACCGCTTGGCTGTTCGCTTCCGGCAGGTCAGCGCGGCGGATGCGCACGTCGACCACGGAGATGCCGTAGCCGTCGGCTTCCTTGTCGAGTTGCTCGCGAATGCGCAACATCAGCGCGGCGCGCTCGTCACGCACCACATGGCTGAACGTCACCTCGCCGAGCACACGGCGGACGGATGCGTTGAGCAGCGTCGTCATCTGTATGTTCGCCGCCTGGATCGAACCGAGGCTCTGATAGAACCGCAGCGCGTTCTTGATCTTGTAACGGGCGAACGCGTCGACGACGAGCCGCTTCTGGTCCGACGCGATCACTTCCTGCGACGGATTCTCGAGATCGAGAATCCGCTTGTCGATGCTGATCACCGTGTCGATGAACGGCGCCTTGAAGTTCAGGCCCGGTTCGGTGACGACGCGCACCGGCTCGCCGAGGCGAACGACGATCGCCTGCTGGGTCTGGTCGACCGTGAAGACCGAGCTGTAGCCGACTACAACCGCGATCACGAGAAGAATGAGGGCAATGATGCCCGAAACGCCGGCCTTCATCGGGTGCCTCCACCTTGAGATTGTGACGGAGCCGGAGCTGGAGCCGGACGGCGGCCGAGAAGATCGCCGAGCGGCAGGAACGGAACCGCGCTTTGACCGCCGCTCTGTCCGCCATCGAGCACGAGCTTTTCGGCGCCGCCGAGGACACGCTCCATGGTTTCGAGATAGATGCGCTGGCGAGTCACGTCCGGCGCCTTCTTGTACTCTTCGTAGACGGCGAGGAAGCGCGAGCTCTGGCCCTTGGCCTCGGCGACCGCCTGCTCCTTGTAGCCTTCGGCAGCCTGGAAAATTTGCGCCGAGCGGCCGCGTGCTTCGGGAACGACGCGGTTGGCATAGGTCTGCGCTTCGTTCTGGACGCGCTCGAGGTCGGCGCGCGCCGCCTGCACGTCGCGGAACGCATCGATCACCTGCGCCGGCGGATCGACTTTCTGCATTTGCACCTGCTGGATCAGCACGCCCGCCTGATAGTAATCGAGCGTCTTCTGCATCAGCTCCTGCACCCCGGCTTCGGTCGTGGTGCGCGCGCCGGTCAGGATCGGCTGGATGTTGGTGCGGCCGATCACTTCGCGCATCGCGCTCTCGGCCACCGCCTTCACGGTGCCTTCCGGATTCTGGATGTTGAAGAGGAAGTTGCCGACGCCGTCCGGCTTGATGCGCCACAGCACGGTGAAATCCACGTCGACGATGTTCTCGTCGCCGGTGAGCATCAGGCTCTCTTCCGGTACGTCACGCACGGTCGTGCCGCCACGCCGCGTGTCGTCGATGATGCGCATGCCGATGCTCAGCGTGGAGACACGCAGCGCCTTCGGCAGCAGCACGGTCTCGATCGGATACGGCAGGTGGTAGTTCAGACCCGGCTGCACGGTGCGCACATGCTTGCCAAAGCGGAGTACCACGCCCAGTTCTTCCGACTGCACACGGAAGAAACCGGACAGACCCCAGATCGCCAGCGCGCCGAGCACCACGACCATAATACCGAGGCCGCCCAGGCCGCCGCCTGGCAACATATTCTGAATCCTGTCCTGACCGCGGCGCAGCAAGTCTTCCAGATCGGGCGGACGCGGGCCCTGCGATTGCGGGCCGGAGCCCCATGGTCCCTTCGGACCCTGGCCCCATGGACTTCCTCCGCCCTGATTCTTCCACGGCATCAACGATCTCCTTGTGGGCGGGAACCCCGCCCGAAACAGTCCGGACGGCTTTATAGGGGACGGCCTTCCCCCTTACAACGCGGGTTCTGGATGGAGGGGAGCTAAGGTTCGCCTTGCAATTGTCAATCTGAGGCGGCCTGAAAACGCGGTTAACGCGCGATTTGGCGGCGATAGGTCACATAGGAGAAGCTGGCGCTGTCACCTTCACCAGCCGTATGGCGCTCCCGCGCCACTTCCTCCCAGTCCGCAGGGCTTAGAAGCTCCAGAAACGTATCGCCCTCCGGCGAGGCATGAACCACTGTCCACTCCACCCGGGTCGCACGATCGAGCCACTGCCTGAATATCTCTGCACCGCCGATCACGGCGATCTCAGTGACCAAACGCCGCAGCGCATCGCCGCGCGCGATCTCGTGAGCGGTGTCAAGGGATGGCGCGACGACGATGCCCGGTGCGCTGTACCCGCGATCGCGCGTGACGACGATGTTGGTTCGCCCGGGCAGCGGCTTGCCGATCGATTCAAATGTCTTGCGCCCCATCACCACCGGCTTGCCGATGGTGAGCGCCTTGAACCGTTTGAGATCGGACTTGAGACGCCACGGCATCGCGTTGCCGCGGCCGATGACGCCGTTCTCGGCGACCGCAACGATGAAGACGATGTCCAAGTTCACACCCTCCGCGCCAGCGCCGTCAGCGCATCGCCATTGACGCGGCAGACCGTCCAGTCGTCCATCAGCGTGGCGCCGAGCGATTTGTAGAATTCGATCGACGGCGTGTTCCAGTCGAGCACCGACCACTGCAATCGCGACCAGCCGTTGGCGACGCATTCCTGCGCGAGCCGGGACAGCAGCGCCACGCCGATGCCCTTGCCGCGATGCGCCGGACGCACGAACAGATCTTCGAGAAAGATGCCTGACCGTCCGGAGAAGGTCGAGAAGTTGACGAACCAGACGGCGAAGCCGGCCGCCTCTCCGTTCCATTCGGCGATGTCGCAGAACACACGCGGACTCTCCGCGAACAGCGCCCGCCCGATCGCGGCTTCATCCGCCTCCACCTCGTGCAGCAGCTTTTCGTACTCTGCCAGTTCGCGGATAAAGCCCAGTACGAGCCCCTCTTCGCCGCGGCGTGCGCGCCGGATACGCAACGGCGGCGCAGCGCTCACACCGCGACCTCGGCCTTGATGTGCGGATGCGGGTCGTAATTCTGCAGCGTGAAGTCTTCGTGCTTGAACGCGAAGATATCCTTCACCGCCGGATTGATGACCATCGCCGGCAACGCGCGCGGGGCACGCGAGAGCTGGAGATGCGCCTGCTCGAGGTGATTTGAGTAGAGATGCGCATCGCCGAGCGTGTGCACGAACTCGCCCGCCTTCAGTCCCGTTACCTGCGCGATCATCATCGTCAGCAGCGCATAGGACGCGATGTTGAACGGCACGCCGAGGAACGTATCGGCCGAGCGCTGGTAGAGCTGGCACGAGAGCTTGCCCCTGGCGACGTAGAACTGGAACAGGCAGTGGCACGGCGGCAGCTTCATCTGCTCGATGTCGGCCGGATTCCACGCGCTGACGATCAGCCGTCGCGAGTCCGGGTTCTTTTTGATCGCGGCGACCACATCGGAAATCTGATCGATGACACGTCCGTCGGGTGCGACCCAAGAGCGCCACTGCTTGCCGTAGACCGGGCCGAGATCGCCGTTGGCGTCCGCCCATTCGTCCCAGATCGTGACCTTGTGGTCTTGCAGATATTTGACGTTGGTGTCGCCGGCGAGAAACCACAGCAGCTCGTGAATGATCGCCTTCAGTGCGAGCTTCTTGGTCGTCAGTAGCGGAAAACCTGCCGCCAGATCGAAACGCATCTGATGCCCGAATACGGACAACGTGCCGGTACCGGTGCGGTCGTGTTTCTCGACGCCGTCGCTGAGAATCCGCTCGAGAAGCTCGTGGTATTGTTTCATGCGGGGTGCCGCCAAAAGCCGTTTGTAATCCGGGGCATGCGGCAGAGGGCAGTCGCCCGACTCAGCTGTCGCATGGCCTCATTCTACAGCACCAAAATGGGGCTTGGGGCCGGGAACGGCAAGCAACCGCCTGAGCCAATCCCCGCATTTCGCTGATTCAGGAACGCTGTGGATTAGTTCATGATCTTCGCGACGACCGGTTTCCAGCGTGCAACCTCACCTCGAACAAGATCGCCAAGCGCGGACTGCGTGGTGCGAT
>JBEIPX010000042.1:0-12043 GCA_040376815.1 Bradyrhizobiaceae bacterium | reverse complement strand
CTCGAGCTTGTCCTCGGCCCCGATGGGGATCTGGATGTGGATGGCGTTGAGCGCCAGCTTCTCGCGGATCTGCTTGGCGACGTTGTAGGCGTTGGCGCCCGCGCGATCGAGCTTGTTGACGAACGCGAGGCGCGGGACCTTGTACTTGGTGGCCTGGCGCCACACGGTCTCGGACTGCGGCTGAACGCCACCGACCGCGCAGTACAGCATGCAGGCGCCGTCGAGCACGCGCATGGAACGCTCGACTTCGATCGTGAAGTCGACGTGGCCCGGGGTGTCGATGATGTTGATGCGGTGCTGGTCGAACTGGTTGGCCATGCCCTTCCAGAACGTCGTGGTCGCAGCGGAGGTGATCGTGATGCCACGCTCCTGCTCCTGCTCCATCCAGTCCATCGTCGCGGCACCTTCGTGCACTTCGCCGATCTTGTGGCTCTTGCCGGTGTAATAGAGGATGCGCTCGGTCGTCGTCGTCTTGCCGGCGTCGATATGCGCCATGATACCGAAGTTGCGGTAGTTCTCGATGGCATGTTGGCGGGGCATGGGGCTCTTCCTTTATGACCGTGCGTGTCGCCGTTACCAGCGATAGTGCGAGAAGGCGCGATTGGCTTCCGCCATCTTGTGCACGTCTTCACGCTTCTTGACGGCGTTCCCCCGGTTGTTCGACGCATCCAGCAGCTCCGCCGAGAGCCGCTCCGTCATGGTCTTTTCGTTACGCGCGCGAGCCGCAGTGATGATCCAGCGAATACCGAGCGCCTGGCGGCGAACGGTGCGGACTTCGACCGGCACCTGATAGGTGGCGCCGCCGACGCGGCGCGAACGCACTTCGATGGTGGGCATCACGTTGTCGAGCGCCTGCTCGAACACGGTCAGCGGGCTCTGCTTGGTCTTGCTCTCGATCAAACCAAGGGCGCCGTAGACGATGCTTTCGGCAGCCGACTTCTTTCCATCGTACATGATGGAGTTCATGAACTTGGTGATGACGATGTTTCCGAACTTCGGGTCCGGATTGACTTCGCGCTTTTCGGCAGAGTGGCGACGAGACATGGATGGCGTTCCTGCTTACTTCGGACGCTTCGCGCCGTACTTCGACCGGCGCTGCTTGCGGTTCTTGACGCCCTGCGTATCGAGGACGCCGCGGAGGATGTGATAGCGCACGCCGGGCAAGTCCTTGACGCGGCCGCCGCGGATCATCACCACCGAGTGCTCCTGAAGGTTGTGGCCTTCACCCGGGATGTAACCGATCACTTCGAAACCGTTGGTCAGGCGCACCTTGGCGACCTTACGAAGCGCCGAGTTCGGCTTCTTCGGCGTCGTCGTATAGACGCGCGTGCAAACGCCACGCTTCTGCGGCGACTGCTGCAGAGCCGGCACCTTCTTACGGGCCTTCTGGACCGTCCGCGGACTTGCGATCAGCTGGTTGATCGTCGGCATCGTTCACCCTGTTCAACCGAGACCGGAGCGGCCTCGTAAATTCTGGCTCGGAGCACCCGGCTCCATCGGTCCGCCTCGCGCAGTTTGAAATGCGCAAAACGAAATCGCGCCAACCTCTCGTCTCCGAGTGGCAAGCGCTTCGACGCTACAGAGGACCGCGAATTAAACCTTCGAGGTCATGCATCCGAGACCGGACTGGATGAAAAGGCTCCAGCAGCCGGCCGTCGTATCTGGCATTGCGTAGCTTTGATCGACAGCGTTTGAGCGACATACGTCGAGGGTGGTGCCCGGCCGATCCCAAGGTTGGACCAAGGATCATTCGGGTGTTCCGTTCCGACGTGAACGAAGCTCACCGCCTGTCGTGAGTGGCCGGGTTCTATAGTCGCCATGCACTCAAGTCAAGGCGAAAGCTGAACGAAAGAAGCGTCAGGGACTCAAGCACTTCTCGCATTCTCGGCAACCCCCGAATGCCTCGTTCCCGCGCTTCCTTTTGCGCGCGATTCTCGGGCCGATTCCCTGGAAATCGCCATGTCGGGTGACAGTTAAAAGACGCGGATCTGGCAACCGGACAGCGCCGTGGTCACCCTTGCGCTAAGCGCGCGTATGAAAATTATCTAAATAAATCAATATCTTACATTGGAATCCGCTATTGCCGAGCAGCCAGCTTCGGCTTCCGGCCTCCCGGCAGACGCGAGGACAGCCCTTTCACCTGGTCGCGCAGATGGCGGAGCCGTTCCCGGCCGATCTGACGCCCGGCTTCCATGGCAAACCCGGCGGACCATTGCGGGCCGACGTCCACCAACATGTCGACCATAACCCGGCGGCCGGTCCAGAGGCTGGCCATGAAGCTGCCCTCGGCGGAGCAGGAATCGATGATGTCGATCCCGCCCGTCGAAAACAGGTCTTCGGTCGCCTTGTCGATCAGGAGCGCGCCCGGCGAGAACTTCGCAAACTCGGCATCGAACGCGGTCTTCCACGTGTACGCGGTCTTGCCGCAGTAGAGCAGGACCTGGGCCGCAATCGCGCGGTCATCCAGACGGAGCACGGCGACGGATGCGTTCCCCTGCCCGGCAAGGCCTGCGAACATCTCACGCACGAACCGCGCGTCACGCGGATTGCAAAGGAGCGCGGTGCCCTCCGCGCCCTTCCAGCTCTGCATTTCCAGCGAGAGGAACGTCTCGAAATCCTGCTCCGCCAGACGGGCATCACGGACGTTGACGATATCGACCGCGCCAAGCGCTGCCAGCCTGTTCCAGTCCTGCCGCAGCTTCTTACGGGTCGAGCCGGATTTTTTCACTCCGATGTCGGGCGATGCAACTGGCCGCAAACTTTCACTGAGCCGCAGGACGCGATGAGCGGCATTCGCGATCAGCTTCTGCATCGCCTTGTAGGAGGGTGCCTCGCCATCGAGCTGCTTCAGGCTGACGAGGTTCGGCAACTGACGATTGGTACGGATGGCCATGAAGAAAGCCGCCATCACCTCGTCTGAGCAGGCCGGGTCGATCACCGGGCTCGACAGAAACGCGTACTCGAACGGCAGCGCCTCGAGAACCGAGGGCCATAGCGGAAAAATCTGGCGCTCCTGCAGCGCCCAAAGACCGACCAGCTTTTGCGAGTCAATACCTCCATCCCAGGCACACAGGACATGCACGACGGCGAACATCGTGTTCTGTGCAGCCCTGAGAACGGCAGGATTCATGAAGACGTTCGGCGACGCGCGCGCGACGAGATCATCCCACAACTGCGTGAGATCGGAACGCGGTGAACAAACCGTTACCGTAACCATCAAGAATGCGTGCCCTGCGACAGCGTGACTGGCGGCATCTTGGCGCAGCCGCATTGCGGTTCCGTTAAGGCGATCAACCACACACAACGGTGATCACCGACGTGAACCCTACCCATACACCGGGAGCGGCTGCCGGAGCTGGATCGCTGTGTAATTGCGGCAGCAATCGATTAACCCACATCTTTCAATGTTTATTCGTCCGCCTGCGGCAAATGATAGCGTTCCTCGTAACGGAGACGGTGGAAATGCATCAGACCGATGTCGCAATCATCGGCGGCGGGCTCGCCGGCTCGATGGCCGCGGCCATGCTCGGCCGCGCGGGCGTTCGCGCCGTCCTGATCGATCCCAACGAGGTCTATCCGCCGGACTTCCGCTGCGAGAAGCTCGACAGTTCGCAAATAACAGTGTTGCGCAAGACCGACCTCGCCGACGACATCCTTCCGGCGACGACGCACGACGGCTCATTCTGGATCGCGCGTTTCGGCCGCCTGATCGACAAGCGCCCCGGCGACCAGAACGGCGTGATGTACGACGCGCTCGTGAACACCATGCGCAAGGCGATCCCTCCCGGCGTAACGCAAATCCACGCCAAGGCGATCGAGCTCTCGACAAGCCGCGACCGGCAGCACGTGATGCTGTCGAACGGCGAGGACGTTTCGGCACGGCTGATCGTTCTCGCCAACGGCCTCAACATCGGACTTCGCCATTCGCTTGGCATCGCGCGCAAGGTGGAAAGCCCGTGTCATTCGATCACCATCGGCTTTGACCTGAAGCCCGTCAGCCGTCCGCAGTTCGATTTCAGCTCGCTCACCTACTATGCCGAGCGGCCGTCTGACCGGATGGCCTACCTGACATTATTCCCGATCGGCAACACCACGCGCGCAAACCTGTTCACCTATCGCGATGCGAACGATCCGATGCTGCGCGAGATCCGCCAGAATCCCGTCGCTGCCCTGCATGCGCTGATGCCCGGGCTCCGCCGGATCACAGACGCGTTCGAAGTCGAAGGCCCGGTGAAGGTCCGGCCGATCGACCTTTACGTTTCCGAGGGGCACGTGCAGGCTGGCATCGTGCTGGTCGGCGATGCGTTCGCGACCTCTTGCCCGGCCGGCGGTACCGGCACGTCGAAGGTGTTCACCGATGTCGAGCGGCTGTGCAACGTCTACATCCCTGAGTGGATAAAGAGCGAAGGAATGGGCGACGCCAAGATCGCAACGTTCTATCGCGATCCGGTAAAGCTTGCATGCGATGTGGCTTCGCGCGCGAAAGCCTATCAGCTGAAATCGATCTCGATCGAAAACGGAATGATCTGGCACCTGCATCGCTGGGCGCGCTTCTCAGCGCGCGCCGCGGCCGGCTTCGTGCGCAACATGCGCGCGGCTTCGCCTGCCGCTCACGCGAATTCCGCACGGCCGGGCGCCTGAGATCGCGCAGCAGCGCGAGACGCTTTCGACGGAACTGCTGAAGAAAGAACTGGAGCGGATGGCAGGAATCGAACCTGCGCCTTCGGCTTGGAAAACCAATGCTCGACCTTCGAGCTGCATCCGCGCTCGAACAATCTACCATTTTCCGAAAAGACCGGACTTCACATCGAAGTGCGCAGTTTCCGTAAGGTTAACATCTCCGCAGAAACCCGTAGCAGAGCGGAGGAATGTACCGGTTATTCGTCGTCATCGTCTTCATCATCGTCATCATCATCCTCTTCATCGAGCGCATGATGCGAGTTGTGAAGTTGGTCGTCCCACAATTTACGGTAAACACCGCCGGTCTGAAGCAGTTCGAGATGCGAGCCGCGCTCGATCGCCCGGCCGCCGCTGATGACGATGATCTCATCCATCTCCACGACCGAAGTCAGCCGATGGGTCGAGAAGATCATGGTGCGGCCTTCAGCGAGCTGAAGCAGCGTACGATTGATCGCGGCTTCCGTGGTCTGGTCGAGCGCCGACGTCGCCTCGTCCAGCAGCAGCACCGACGGATTGCGGACGATGGCGCGCGCGATCGCAATGCGCTGGCGTTGCCCACCTGACAGCGTATCGCCGCGCTCGCCGACCTGGGTATCGTAGCCTTGCGGCAGGCTCATGATGAACTGATGGATCTCCGCCTTCTTGGCCGCCTCTTCGACCTCGGCGTCGGTGGCGTCTTCCTTGCCGAGGCGGATGTTCTCGCGGAACGACATGTTGAACAGCATGTTCTCCTGGAACACTACCGCCATGCTGGCGCGAAGCGAGTCGCGCGTGACGCGGCGGACATCGACGCCGTCGATGGTGACACGGCCTTCGGTCGGCGCGTAAAGGCGAAGGATCATGTTGAGCAACGTACTCTTGCCCGAACCGCTCGGACCGACGATGGCGATGCTCTTTCCGGCGTCGAGCTTCAGCGTCAGGTTATCCAGCACCGGTTGATCGCTGCCCTCATATTTGAAGCTGACGCGCTCGAAGGTGATGTTGTCCGTGATGCGCGGCAGTTCCGGAGCGCCAAGCCGGTCCGGCGCATGGGCGGGTTCGTCGAGCATCTCTTCCATGTGCCGGATCGCCGCCGCCGACTGGATCGCGACCGGAATGAAGTGCATCAAATGCGCGATGTTGTAGGAGATTTCCCAGAACGCGCTCTCGAACGTCACGAACGTTCCGATCGAGATCTGGCCCTTGGTCGCTAGGTATGCGCCGATCGCCAGCACCACGAGATGCAGCAGGAGAACCGATACGGTGACCGATCGCTCGACCATGGTCGAGAGGAACGTCGCGCTCGCCATCGAGCGGCGGGTGTCATCGTTGCGCAGCTTGAACCAGCCGAGCACACGGTGATGCATCCCGAATGCCTTCACCACCATTTGAGCCGCGATATTTTCCTGCACCACGCCCAGGATCGCCGCCTCGTTCACTTTCTGATCGTAGTTCGCCTGAACCGCCTTCGGCGTCAGGATGCGTGGACCAATCAGCGTGATCGGGAAGATCAGGAGCGCGACCGCCGCAAGCTGCCAGTTCAGGTAGATCATCAGCCCGATGCCGGCAATCAGTTCAAAGAACGGCAGCAGGGCGCCATTGGCCACGTGTTTGATCGAGCTTTCGAAGCCCGCCATGTCGACTGAAAATCGCGACAGGATTTCGCCGCGTTTCGTTCGCGCAAAATAGGATGCGGGCAGACTCTGCACGTGCTCGAAGAGTCGCTGGCGCACGTCCGACACTACGCTTGATGCAAGCTTCGCATCCCAGCGCTCGTACCAGATGGCGACGATCGAGGTGATGATGCCGGCAACGGCGAGCACCGAGAGAATGATGTACAGCGCCTGAAAGTCTTCCTCGCCGAGCGCGTCGTCGATGAGAAACTTCAGACTCAGCGGCATGATGACGTTGAACAGCGTTTCGATCATCAGGCCGAAGAGGACGAAGCCCATCCACTTGCGATAGTTCAGCATATAGGGCCAGGTGAAACGCCAGATCGTCGCGAAAGCGCCGGCGGCCTCACTCGCCGTATAGGCGACGAGATCCTCGTCGTCGTCATCGTCGTCGGGTTGCGCGGGCGCGGCCTTGTCGCCGGAAGTCGCGGCCAGGCGGCGCGCCTCGTCGTCAGCGGCAGGCACTTGCCCGTCCGCAAGAGGGCCGGTCTCGGGAGGTGGAGGTGGCTTCGCCGCCATGAAGAAGATCGCCCCGTCCGGCCGCTGCGGCCACAGTGAACGGCGACAGTTTGAACAGCCGCCGTTCGAGGACTAAGCGATTAATCGTCGGCGTCGATCTTGTCAAAGAACGAGTAACGAAGGCTGTCCGCGTCGGCAAACCAGTGGCCCGGCCCCTTGTTGGCTTTCAGCGTCGCCGCCCAGACCTCGTCAGTCTTGTCCTTGCGGTTCATCGACAGATCGAAACCGTTGCCGAAGAACAGCTCCGACCACTCCCACCAGGTGCCAAGCTTCTTGACGCCGCGCAGCAGATCGTACCGGTCGATCAGCGCGGGCGCCATGTCGCTGGTCACCGAGCCGAAGATCAGCCCTGTCTTGATGACGCGGTTGAGCTCTTCGATCGCGCGCGTCACCTGTTTGTCGGACACATGACACAGGCTCGTTTCGTAGACGAAGTCGAACTGTTCGTCCTTGAACGGCATGTCGGTGATCGAGCCGTAGAGGTTGTACGTCTTGAGTTCCTTCGGCGTTTTCGCGTGGATGGCGCGATTGTTCTCGATGCCCCAGGCATCGATGCCGCGTTCGCGCAGCGCGCCGACCACCTCGCCGGACGCGGAACCCGCGACCAGAATCTTGTAGCCCTTGGCGCGGCCCCAAACGATCTTGATCAGATCGCGCAGGTAGTCGGGATCGGTGAATTGCTTCCACGCATCGCGATACGGACCGACGCCGCGGTAGTTCTCGAAATAGTCCTTGTCGATCTTGTTCGGCGCCGCCGCGCCGCCCGTGTCGCGCGCATAACGCAGCTTCATCATCTCGGTCACGATGATGTCGGTGGCTGCATCCGACGAGTCGAGCAATCCGTTCAAGGTCGAGTCGAACAGGTAATCGCCGACGACGACGAGGCCGGGATGCTCTTCCGGCTCGGGCCGGTGATTGGTCATCACGTCGCGGGCCGGCAGGCCGCCGGGCAGCGCGTTGACCGACGATATCCAGCGATGAATCTTGCCCTCGAGGAAATGCTCGCGCGCATTGCCGATTTCCGCCGGCAGCGTCTTCATCGCCGTGTCGATCAGCTGCTCATCCGTGAGGTTGACGAACGCGAGCGCGTCCGAGCCCGACACCAGCCAGTTCAGTACGCCGTTGCGGCCGACATCGTGACGCGCGCCCTCGACATAGACGCAGCAGCCGCCGAACGCTTCCGACATGAACCAGGCGCCGGGAATCTTCTCGCCCCAGAACGGCTCATCGAACAGGATCGAAATACGCAGGTAGTGCGCCGGCCGGTCGAAATAAGCGACGTGCTTCGTCATCGATGCGCGCAGCTTTTCGTTGTCCCAGCGCATGGTCGACAGCCAGCTGTGGGGCAGCGAAACCACGACGAGGTCGAACTCCTTCGTCACCGGCCCCTTCCCGTTCATCATCGTGAGCTGGTAGCGATCGGACTCGTTCTTACCGACGTTGAGCACGCGATGATTGAGCTGGATGTCGGCGTCGATTTCGCCGCGCAGGCAATCGATCAGCTGCTCATTGCCGTTCTGGATCGAGTAGAGGCCAATGTAGCCCTCCACATCCATCACGAAGTTCTTCAGCGCGTTGAGGCCGTTGGTGTTATGCGGCTCGGTCGCGAGGTCCGAGCGCGCCATCGTCTTGAAGAAACGCTTGGCAATGGGATCCTTCACTTCACGATCGAGGAGTTCTTCGGCGTTCGTGAAAGCCCACGGATGCTCGTTGTCGTGCGCGCCGACACCCTCGTAATACTGGGCGGGCGTCATCATCGTGCTGCACTTCTTGCGGAAGGCCTCGATCGCATCCGCGGTCTTGGCGCCGTACTTCTTGCGCATGCCCGCAACGTCGTTGAGCAGTACGCCGTCGAGCATCACCTGCTCGGCATCGATCGGAATCGTTTGCAGGCCGAAATGCTGGATCAGCTCGCGCAGCGGATCGGGACCGATCATCGAGTAGTCGTAGATCTCGGCAACGCCGGCTTCGTACGTCGCGGGCGCGGTGTCGAACTTCTTGGTGAGCACCTTGCCGCCGATGCGGTCGGTCGCCTCGAAGATCGTCACCCGACAAAGACCGTTGAGTTTCTTCTTCAAGTACCAGGCCGACATCAAGCCGCCCGGTCCACCACCGATGATTGCAAGATCAAGCATTTGCTACCTACGCCCCCGCGCCGGCCAGCGCACGCGCCAGCGGATACAAGGAAGAGCGTTTTTCACCTGAAAGGAAGATGAACAAACCGGGGGTGGTCATCGAAAATAGATACCGCGACGCCGAAAAAGCACACGATTACGGGGCGTTGTTTCGCATAGCGAACGGCAAACAACATCTGCTATGAGGACCGGAACGCAAAAAAGGCCGGGAGATCCCGGCCTTTTCGCAACATGTCGATGATGCGCTGATCACTCCGCCGGCGGCAATGCCAGCGGCTCGGCTTCCGGAGCCGACGGCACGATCGCCGCCGCCTGCTTCTCGCGCTCGTCGAGGATGAGCTTGTCGCGCTTGGTGGCGACTTCGCGGATCTTCGACATCGAGGCGCCGGTGCCGGCCGGAATGAGGCGGCCGACGATGACGTTTTCCTTGAGGCCCTCGAGCGGATCGACCTTGCCGTTGACGGCGGCTTCGGTGAGCACGCGGGTGGTCTCCTGGAACGACGCCGCCGAGAAGAACGAACGCGTCTGCAGGCTGGCCTTGGTGATTCCGAGCAGCACGGGGGTTCCGGTCGCGGGCTTCTTGCCCTCTTCCTTCGCCTTCGCGTTGGTCTGGTCGAACTCGATCTTGTCGATCTGTTCACCCGAGATCATGTCGGTCTCGCCCTGGTCGGTGATCTCCACCTTCTGCAGCATCTGACGGACAATCACCTCGATGTGCTTGTCGTTGATGAGCACGCCCTGGAGCCGGTAGACCTCCTGGATTTCGTTGACCAGATAGGCAGCGAGCTCCTCGATGCCCTTGATCGCCAGAATGTCGTGCGGCGCCGGATTACCCTCGACGATGAAGTCGCCCTTTTCGACGATATCTCCATCCTGCAAGTGGATGTGCTTGCCCTTCGGGATCAGGTACTCGCGCGGCTCTTCGGTCTTGTCCACCGGTTCGATCGAGATGCGGCGCTTGTTCTTGTAGTCGCGGCCGAAGCGGATGGTGCCGGCGATCTCCGCGATGATCGCGGCATCCTTCGGCTTGCGCGCTTCGAACAATTCGGCCACGCGCGGCAGACCGCCCGTGATGTCGCGGGTCTTGGCGCTTTCAGTGGAGATACGCGCGAGGATATCGCCCGGCTTCACCTTGGCGCCCACGTCGACCGAAAGAATGGCGTCGACCGAGAGCATGTAGCGGGCGTCGCCGCCACGCGCCAGCTTCAGTATCTTGCCATCCTTGCCCTTGATCACGATCGCCGGACGCAGATCGGCGCCACGGCCGGTCGTGCGCCAGTCGATAACCACGCGCTTGGCAATACCGGTCGACTCGTCGAGCGTTTCCGAGATCGACTGGCCTTCGACCAGATCCTCGAACCCGATCGTGCCCTCGACCTCGGTGAGGATCGGACGGGTGTACGGGTCCCACTCGGCGATACGCTGGCCGCGCTTGATCAACTCGCCGTCCTCGACGCGCAGGCGCGCGCCGTACTGGATGCGATGGGTCGCGCGCTCGGTGCCTTCGGTATCGACAACCGCGACGACCATGTTGCGGACCATCGCGACCGTGTGGCCTTCGGCGTTCTTGGCGATCGCCTTGTTCTTGAACACCACCTTGCCGTCGAAGTTGGACTCGATGAACGACTGCTCGTTGATCTGCGCCGCGCCGCCGATGTGGAACGTGCGCATGGTGAGCTGGGTACCCGGCTCGCCGATCGACTGAGCTGCGATGACGCCGACGGCCTCACCGTGGTTGACCGGAGTGCCGCGGGCAAGATCGCGCCCGTAGCACTTGCCGCAGATGCCGTTGACCAGTTCGCACGTCAGCGCCGAGCGGATCTTCACTTCCTGGATGCCGGCCTGATGGATGGCGTCGATGTGAGTCTCCTCCATCAGCGTGCCGCGCTTGACGACGACCTTGTTGGTCGCCGGATCGCGCAGATCCTCGCCCGCGGTGCGGCCGAGAATACGCGAGCCGAGCGACGCGACGACGGTGCCGGCGTCGATGATGGCGCGCATCTTGATGCCGAGCTTGGTGCCGCAATCATCGGCCGTGATGATGCAGTCCTGCGCGACGTCGACGAGACGGCGGGTCAGGTAGCCGGAGTTCGCGGTCTTCAACGCGGTGTCGGCGAGACCCTTGCGGGCACCGTGGGTCGAGTTGAAGTACTCGAGAACCGACAGACCTTCCTTGAAGTTGGAAATGATCGGCGTTTCGATGATCTCGCCCGACGGCTTCGCCATCAGGCCCCGCATGCCGGCGAGCTGACGCATCTGAGCCGGAGAACCACGGGCACCGGAGTGGGCCATCATGTAGATCGAGTTGATCTGCGCGGCCTCCCCGGTCTTCGGGTTCTTCTTCACCGAGGAGATTTCCTTCATCATCTCTTCGGCGATCTTCTCGGATGCCTTCGCCCAGGCGTCGACGACCTTGTTGTACTTCTCACCCTGGGTGATCAGACCGTCGTTGTACTGCTGCTCGAAGTCCTTCGCCAACGTGCGCGTTTCATCGACGATCTTCCATTTGCCGTGCGGCACGACCATGTCGTCCTTGCCGAACGAGATGCCTGCCTTGAAGGCGTTGTAGAAGCCGAGCGCCATGATGCGGTCGCAGAAGATCACAGTCTCCTTCTGGCCGCAGTGACGGTAGACCTGATCGATGACGCTCGAGATTTCGCGCTTCGTCATCAGCTTGTTGATGTTCTCGAACGGAATCTTCGGCGACTTCGGCAGCACCTGACCGAGCATGACGCGGCCGGCGGTGGTGTCGACCCAGCGCCTGACCACTTTGCCGGTCTCGTCGATGCCTTCCCAGCGATACTTGATCTTGGTGTGCAGGTGGATGACCTTGGCATGGAGCGCATGCTCCAGCTCGGCCATGTCGCCGAACACCTTGTTCTCGCCCGGCAGGCCTTCGCGCATCACGGTCACGTAATAGAGACCGAGCACGATATCCTGCGACGGCACGATGATCGGCTGGCCGTTCGCGGGATGCAGGATGTTGTTGGTCGACATCATCAGCACGCGCGCTTCCAGCTGCGCTTCGAGCGACAGCGGAACGTGCACGGCCATCTG
>JBEIPX010000285.1:0-4661 GCA_040376815.1 Bradyrhizobiaceae bacterium | reverse complement strand
CTTCACGGCAAGATCAACCTGCTGCTGATCGGCGTCATCATCTCCGCCATCCTGATGAGCGCCTACTGGAAGCCCGGTGTCGTGTTCAACGTGCTTGGCACCGAACTCAGACTCCAAGATCTGATCCGTGACGGCATTTTTGTAACCGTCGTCTTCGCTTCGCTGGCGCTGACCAAGAAGCAGGATCGCAAGGCCAACGGCTTCACCTGGGGGCCGATCCGCGAGGTTGCGATTCTGTTCGCGGCGATTTTCGTCTGCATCGTGCCGGTGATGGCGATGTTGCAGGCCGGTGCCAAGGGTCCGTTCGCGCCGCTGCTTGCGCTCGTCACCAATGCCGACGGTTCGACCAACCACGCCGCCTATTTCTGGCTCACCGGCATCCTGTCGTCGTTCCTCGACAATGCCCCGACCTATCTCGTGTTTTTCCAGCTCGCCGGCGGCGACGCGCAGGCCCTCATGACCACGGGCGCGGCGACGCTCGCCGCGATTTCGTCCGGCGCGGTTTACATGGGCGCCAACACCTACATCGGCAACGCGCCGAACTTCATGGTCTATGCCATCGCCCGGCAGGCCGGCGTGAAGATGCCGAGTTTCTTCGGGTACATGCTCTGGTCGGGCGCCGTACTGATCCCGGTATTCGTGCTGACGACCTTCATCTTTTTCCGCTAGAGCGTTTCACGTTTTGGCGGAACCGAATGTCAATTCTCCCTCCCCTGAAAGGGGGAGGTCGGCGTCGCCCGCGATTCAGATGAAACAGAATCGATCTAGCTGCCGCAAATTGTCCGGCCAGCCGCCCGAAACTCACCGCTCGTTTACCATCCCCCGCTAGTGTCCAGCAGTGAGGGCCAACTCCGCCGTAAGCGGAGACCGGCCGCTCGTGGAATGACAGTTGCGTTGGGTGGAGTAAGCGTTGCGTAACGAATTGCGTATCTCGCGCAGGCGGCGGCGTATGCTTGCGGTCGCACTCGCGGCAGCCCTGCCCGTGGCTTTCGCCTCCGGCAGCGCATCGGCTCAGAACCTGTTCGATTTCCTGTTCGGCGGCGCGAGCCCGAAGCAGCAGGCGCCAGCCGCGCCGTCGCAGGCATCGGCCTTCGCCGACCCGTTCAATCCTGCGCCCGCTCCGCCGAAGCCCGTGCAGAGCGCAGGCCGCAGTTCCGGCTTCTGCGTGCGGATGTGCGACGGCAAATACTTTCCGGTGGTCGCACGCGGCGGCGCCAATGCCGCTCAGATGTGCCAGGCGTTCTGTCCGGCCAGCGCAACCAGGCTGTTCTCGGGCTCCAGCACCATCGACTACGCCGTCTCCAGCACCGGCGAACGCTACGCCAACATCGACAACGCGTTTGCCTATCGCAAGGCGCTGAAGAGCGACTGCACCTGCAACGGCCGCGATCCGGCCGGCCTCGCGCCGGTCGATCTCACATTCGACACCACCTTGAAGGCCGGTGACGTGGTCGCCACCGCCGACGGGCTGATGGCCTATACCGGCGTGCGCCTCGGCCAGGATCAGGCTGCGGACTTCACACCGGTCGCGTCATATCCGGGCCTGACCGCGGCGGTGCGCGCCAAGCTCGGCGAGATGAAGGTCGCGCCGGTTTCAGCCGAAATCGCCGACGACACGTCGATGCCCGCCTCCGACACCGCCACCAGCGTCGCACCGGTCACGACCGTGCCGAAATCGCAGGGGCTGCGGGACAAGCGCGCCGGCTTGAATTAACCGGCGCCAGCAACACATTCACGATCGAGCCGGCCGGCGTTTGTCTTTGGCCGTCGGAGTTCATCATGCGTATCGTGACTGCCGCAGTACTGTGTGTGATCGCACCCTGTGCGGGCGGATGCGGCCTTGCCGACAGCAACGCCACCTTCATTCCGGAAGCACTGCGCCACAAGCCGCCGGAGGTGAAGCCCGAGGTCATTCCCGATGTGAAAGCGCTGCTCCGGGACAACAACGAGCAGTTCTTCGCAACCCGCACGCCGCCGCAAAACGTGCGCGTGTCGATCCCGCGGCGCAATCCCACGGGCCCCGGCTGGACCGCATGCGTGCGCGCCGAGATTGCCGGCGTCACCGGACGCGCGATCGGAACGCAGACCTATCTGCTCTCGATCGACAACGGCAAGATCGGCAACCGGCATCTGGCCGATGCGGCGAGCCCCTGCGCGGCGGAGACTTACGAGCCGGTGTAATCTCTTGTCCCGGACGCGATGCAGCGCGCCGCATGATCCCGAAAAGTGCGAAGCGGTTTTCGGATCATGCGCATAACGCTGCTTCGCAGAGCCGGGACCGTTCCATATCCGGTGGTTGTTACGACCCCGGATCAGCAGCGCGTCATTTCATGCCGCGCAGCGTCCGGGGCAACAAGCACTCACCGCCCGACGATCACGCCGATCACGTTCGGCGCAGCGAAATACTTCTCTTCCATCGCGAGCCGCGCCGCAGCGCGATTTTCCGGCGTCAGCAGTCCGCGCTTCTCGGCGAGGATCATCCAGCAGAACCCCCACCAGTCGGTGAGCATGCCGGTGTCGTCGACGAGATCGTAACCGTGCTCGGCGGCGAAGATGCGCGCGGTTGCCTCGTCCAGCGTATCGAGCCAGGCATGATCCTCGTTCGAGAACAGGTCGTCAGTCACATCATCGATCGCGTAGCCCCAGATCGACAGGCACGCAGCATTGAAGGCCCGATCGATATCGTCGTCGGCGACGGTAACGCGGCGGGTCAGCGCATGCAGCCGCGACAGCGGCCGGGCGAAATCGGCGATACGGGTCAGGGCGAACGGAAGGCCTTTGGCGGACATGTGGTGATCTCACTCTCGGGCATCCCCCATATATGGTGCGGAGGGACACCGCGAATCATAATGATATCAGATACTTATAAAAATGTTCTATATTTGTTCTATAGGCCATCAATGAGTGCCTGATCGCTGATTCATAGCGCATCCTCGCGTCAGTTCCTGTCAGCTCTGAACGCCGCAGCCGCGTCATTCGCCCGCAGATTTTACCCGCGGGCTTTCATTGAAATGTCGTGCGGCCTTCGCACACAATGCGCATCTCGACGAGGACATGTCTCTGCGGATGGCGCGCTCATCCTGTGCAAGCGAAGGGGGATATCGATGCGAAAGATGATGACACTTGCTGTGGCGATCATGGCGCTCGGACTTGGCGGCTGCGACTGGCTGAAAGGCCCCGCGGGACCGCAAGGCGCGAAAGGCGACAAGGGTGAGCAGGGCGTTGCCGGCGCGGCCGGCCCCGCAGGTCCGGCGGGTGCCGCAGGCGCGGCTGGCACAGCCGGCGCAAAGGGCGATCGCGGCGAGAAAGGCGACAAGGGCGAGCGAGGAGACAAGGGCGAGAAGGGTGATGCCGGTCAGGCCGCGCGCGGCATTCGCGTTCCCGCCGCTGGCAATTGCAGCGCACAGGCAACCTGCCGCGTGAAGTGCGAGGGCAACGAGACCATCACCGCCGCGGTCTGCAACAATCACCAGCCTCGCCAAGGACAGAGCGCCGCCGACTTGCCGAAGTATCTCGGCAAGCAGGAAGCCGAGTGCCCCGCTCCCGCTGCCGACTCGATGCTCGCGCTCTGCATCAGTCCGAACTAGAGATGATCCGGAAAAGTGTGAAGCGGTTTTCCGATAGGATCATGCTCAAATAAAAGGACAGAGCGCGATTCGATCAAAGCCGAAAACGCTCTAGTATAACGCTGGCGTCAGCGCCCATATCGAAGCCGACAACCACCGGCTTCGATATGGACCGTCGCGATGAGCGCCAGTTGCTGCGATCACAATCACACCCACGCGTCGGGCCCCGGACAGGACGGCTACCGCCGCGCGCTGTGGGGGGTGCTGATCATCAACGCCGCGATGTTCGCAATCGAGATCGCGGCCGGCTACGCCGCCGGTTCCGCATCGCTGCAAGCGGACGCGCTCGACTTCTTCGGTGACGCCGCGAACTACGCCATCAGCCTCACCGTCGTCGGCATGGCGCTGCGTTATCGCGCCATGGCCGCGATGCTGAAGGGCGTCAGCATGCTCGCCTTCGGCGCGTGGGTCACCGGCACCGTAATCTGGCACGCCATCAACGGCACGCTGCCGAACGCCGGCACCATGGGCGCGATCGGCTTCACCGCGCTTGCCGCCAATGCGGCCACGTTCGCGATCCTGTGGGCGTATCGCAGCGGCGACGCCAACATGCGCTCGGCCTGGATCTGCACCCGCAACGACGTGCTCGGCAATCTCGCCGTGCTGCTCGCGGCACTCGGCGTGTTCGGCACCGGCACCGGCTGGCCGGACCTGATCGTCGCCATCGTCATGGCGGGACTGGCGCTTCAAGGCGCTGTCCTCGTGCTGCGGCAGGCGCACGGCGAACTGCGCGCGACAGCAGTCGCTGCACCGGCGGTGTAGCCTACTGGCTGCCGCCCGAAACTGGCGGTCAATTACGCTCGTCATCATTGAAACGCGCGACGATTTCGCCGAGTATCGCGGTCCGATAAGCTCAAACGACGAGCAAGACACGAGCAAGCAAACAAAGAAGCGAGACAACCGCCGTGCATGCGAAAGCCCCGACTGACGATCCGTTCGACATTGCCACCCAGGTCACCACCATCGATGGCCGGACCCGCGGCCACACCAGTGATGGCTACTGGGCCTTCGTCGGCCCGTTCGGCGGGGTCACCG
>JBEIPX010000067.1:0-10223 GCA_040376815.1 Bradyrhizobiaceae bacterium | reverse complement strand
GCCGGCACGCTCGGCGTCTGATTTTTCTCACCGTTGCGATATGCGAAAGGGCGGCCGAAGGGCCGCCCTTTTTGCGTCAGACCTTGCTGTCATTGCGAGCGAAGCGAAGCAATCCAGTTACATTGCAGGACGCTGGATTGCTTCGTCGCGCGAGTGCGCTCCTCGCAATGACGCAAACTTCACCCCACCACCTTGATGTAGGTATCCTTCATCACGATCATGCCGTTCCTGAACGTGTAGAGGTCGCAGCCGAGCCACTCCTGCTTGACGCCGTTGGTGGTCGCGCTGCGAAGCCACTCGGTGACGGCGCGATTGCCGATGATGTATTCGGCGGTGTGCGTCCACGTCACGTCCGGGCTCGCCTTGAACAGCGGTTCGAAGTAGGAGCGGATTTCCGCGTGCCCCGTGTAGCTCTTGCCATGCACGTCCGGACCTTTCGCATTCCGGAACACACCGTCCGGCGCGAACGAATTGACGATCGCATCGACATCGCGGCGCGCAAACGCCGCGCCGATCTCCTTCAGCCGTTCAAGCGTGACGTCCGGGGCCGAACCTGGGTCGATCGCACGTGCTGCGCTGCTGCTCATGGGTGCCTCCTGTTTGTGTCGAAGCTCGTTCCGTTCGCGGTGGCCTCGTGCGCATCAGGCTATCGTCCGAACGCGGCCACAGCCATCGAAAATCATATCGACACGAAACCGTGCTTGAAGACGCAACCAATCGGGGTGACATGCGCGATTCGTTCGTTCAGAAAAACTTATCGACTCCATCAGGTAATACGACTGGACCTAATGTTGGATTTCTTCCAATCTGCCGCCGCGCGACCGTTCAGGATACAGGCCAATCCACTGATGAATAACGGCTTTTATCTTACGAGCCATCGGCGGTTCCGGCATCAAGACGCTTCTTGGAGGACAGCTTTGTCTCAGGGAGCGTTGTTGCCTGCGAGCGGAGAGCCCGAGGCCTGACCAGAGATCGCGGCGGGCGCATCACGCGGCCCAAGAACGGCACCAGCGATACGAACAAATTCGACACGAACAACACGAGCAGAAAACGGAGACACCATGGACGCGAAAACGGACGACAAGGGCAAATGCCCGTTCACAGGCGGCAAACGCGGACACGGAAATCGCGACTGGTGGCCGGATGCATTGAGCATCGAGATGCTCCATCGCAACTCCAGCCTGTCCGATCCGATGGGCAAGGCGTTCGATTACGCCAAGGAGTTCAAAACCCTCGACCTCAAGGCGGTGATCAAGGACCTGCACGCGCTGATGAAGGATTCGCAGGAGTGGTGGCCGGCCGACTTCGGTCACTACGGCGGCCTGATGATCCGCATGGCGTGGCACTCGGCAGGTACCTATCGCACCACCGACGGACGCGGTGGCGCCGGTGCCGGTCAGCAGCGCTTCGCGCCGCTGAACTCGTGGCCCGATAACGCCAACCTCGACAAGGCGCGCCGTCTGCTCTGGCCGATCAAGCAGAAGTACGGCCGCAAGCTGTCGTGGGCCGACCTGATGATTCTCGCGGGCAACGTCGCGCTGGAGTCGATGGGCTTCAAGACGTTCGGCTTCGCCGGCGGGCGTGTCGACGTGTGGGAGCCGGAAGAACTCTACTGGGGTCCGGAAGGCACGTGGCTCGGCGACGAGCGCTACAGCGGCGAACGCCAGTTGGACGAGCGGCTCGGTGCCGTGCAGATGGGCCTCATCTACGTCAATCCGGAAGGCCCGAACGGCAATCCCGACCCGCTCGCCGCGGCAAAAGATATCCGCGAGACGTTTCTCCGCATGGCGATGAACGACGAGGAAACCGTAGCCCTGATCGCCGGCGGCCACTCGTTCGGCAAGGCGCACGGCGCGGGCGATCCGTCGCTGGTCGGACCGGACCCGGAAGCGGGTGCCCTCGAAGATCAGGGCCTCGGCTGGAAGAGCAAGCATGAAACCGGTATCGGGGCTCACGCCATCACCGGCGGTCCTGAAGTGACCTGGGTGCAGACCCCGACCAGGTGGAGCAACCACTTCTTCAAGAACCTGTTCGAAAACGAATGGGAGCTGACGAAGAGCCCGGCAGGCGCAAAGCAGTGGGTCGCGAAGAACGCGCAGGCCGATATTCCGGATGCCTTCGATCCATCGAAGAAGCATCGCCCGATGATGCTGACCACGGACCTCTCGCTGCGTTTCGACCCGGCGTACGAAAAAATCTCGCGCCGCTTCTACGAGAATCCGGATCAGTTCGCGGACGCGTTCGCGCGGGCGTGGTTCAAACTCACCCACCGCGACATGGGCCCGCGCGCGCGTTACCTCGGCCCGCTGGTGCCGAAGGAAGTGCTGATCTGGCAGGACCCGATCCCCGCCGTCGATCACAAGCTGATCAACGACAAGGACATCGCAGCGCTGAAGGCGAAGCTGCTCGCCGCTCTGTCGGTGCAGCAACTGGTCTCGACCGCGTGGGCGTCGGCCTCGACCTTCCGCGGCTCCGACAAGCGGGGCGGCGCCAACGGCGCACGTATCCGGCTAGCACCTCAGAAGGATTGGGAGGTCAACAATCCGGCCGAACTCGCGAAGGTGCTGAAGAAGCTCACCGCGATTCAGGCGGACTTCAACAAGACCGGCAAAGGCAAGAAGGTGTCGATTGCCGACCTGATCGTTCTCGGCGGCAGCGCCGCGGTCGAGAAGGCCGCGAAAGCTGCCGGCATCGACGTAAAGGTCCCCTTCAAGCCTGGCCGCATGGATGCGACGCAGGAGCAGACCGACGTCGATTCCTTCGCGCCGCTCGAGCCGCGCGCCGACGGCTTCCGCAACTACAAGAACAGCAAGAAGTTGCAGTTCATGGAGGACGAAGAGGCGCTGATCGATCGCGCGGCCTTGCTGCGCCTGACGGGACCGGAGACCACCGCCCTGCTCGGCGGCCTGCGCGTGCTCGGCGCCAACGCCGGCGGATCGAAGCACGGCGTCTTCACCCGGAAGGTCGGCACGCTGTCGAACGACTTCTTCGTCAACCTGCTCGACATGCGCACGCAGTGGCAGCCGCCGAACGCCGACGGCATCTACGAGGGCCGCGACCGCAAGACCAATGCGGTGAAGTGGACGGCGACGCGCACCGACCTGATCTTCGGATCGCATTCGCAGCTTCGCGCGTTCGCGGAAGTCTATGCCTGCGCGGACTCGAAGGAAAAGTTCGTGAAGGATTTCGTGGCGGCCTGGACCAAGGTGATGGAGCTCGATCGCTTCGACCTCGCCAGTCAGCCGAAGGCAGCGACGCGGTAAGTTTCCTTCGCGTAACCACATAAAGACCAAGCCCCCGCGACGCCGTCGCGGGGGCTTTTCATGTCCCTGCCATTTTCTGGCTTCCGCTTGCCATAAGCAATCCGGGCTTGACCTCGCGGGGCATCGCTTCGAAAACGGCTCCCGCACAACACAAGCCATGCCGGGGACACAGATATGCAGATTTTCTATTCGCCGAAGTCGCGTTCGTTCGCCGCCCTCTGGGCGATGGAAGAAACCGGCGAGCCTTACGAGCGGGTGTTCACCGACATCAACACCGGCGATCAGAAGAAGCCGGAATATCTCGCGGTCAATCCGATGGGCAAGGTTCCGGGCCTGAAGGATGGCGATGCGATGATGGGCGAGTCGTCTGCGATCTGTGCCTATATCGGCGATCGCTATCCGAATGCCAAACTCGCTCCGCCGATCGGCGATCCGCGCCGCGCGCGTTATCTGCAATGGTTGTTCTTCAACGGTAACATCGAAGCCGCGATCACGCAGGTCTTCACCAAGATCGAGATGCCTCCACGCACGGCTGGGTGGGGCGACGCGACGCAGGTGTTTGACGTTCTCGATGCGGCGCTGGAGAAAGGTCCGTGGATTCTCGGCGAGCAGTTCACCGCGGCCGACATCGTGATCGGCTCGGGCGTGCACTTCGCAGTGCGCGCGTTCAAGATGGTGCCGACGCGGCCGTCGTTCGAGCGCTACCTCGACCTGTGTGAAGCGCGACCGGCGTATCAGCGCGCTGACAAGCTGATGGCTTAGCAACACCTCACTTACCGCCATCATTGTTCGTCATGCCCGGGCTTGACCCGGGCATCCATCGTGCTTCTAGGACTTGGCTTGCATTAAAGATGGATTGCCGGGTCAAGCCCGGCAATGACGCGTTGAGCAATGCGCTGGCATTGTGCGCATTCACTGCATTCGCAGAGACGACAAGGAAGAACCCGCTTCAGGTGCGAGCAGATATGAGACCCTGATCAGCACTCGGCGCTGCATCCGCGCCGTTGACCCAGCGCAACGGCGCCGAGCGGATGACGAGGCGATCGAGATCGCCACGGCCCGGCCTCTCGACAAACTGAACCGCAAAGCCGTCAGGCAAGAGGCGAGCGACGCGGCCGACGACCGCGCCGACGGCCAAGGGCGTGCCGATCTCGGGCTGCATCTGCGCCGAGACCGCGGCACCCGAGACGGACATGTCGATGACGAAACACTTGTGAACGCTGCCATCGGCAAGCGTCAGGATCGAGTGCGGACTTGCCGGAATGATGCGCGCATCCACCCGGCTGTCGCGGATGCTCGGGTCTTTCTGCTTCTCCTTGATCCAGCTCAGCTTGCTGGCGAACGACTCGCGCATTGCGTCGGTCATCTCGAGTTCGAGCAGGAAGCGGCCCGATTTCGTATCGATGATGCGGCCTTCGAAATTCCCGAAGTCGCGGAAGTACGGCTTGATCAGATCGCCGATCTTTCCGACCACCGGCACGTCGACCATCATCCGGTGCGGCGACACACGCGTGGTGCGGCAAGCGAAGGTGCGCGGACGGCCCTGCGGATCGAACCATTTCGGCAGCGCATAGCTCCCGCCAACGGCAATATCGACCGCCCACTGCTGTGAGAACTCCTCGACCGACACGCCCGTATCTCCCGCAAAAAGAGCTGCAAGAGTGTAAGGGTTCTCGTTTGAGAAAGACCTAATGGGATGGAAGGGTTTCGCTCAGCGCATGACGTAGCGGATTACCTCCGCGCCCCTCTCGACCAAGGTTCCCGGTTAATCGATCGTCAATTCTGACGATTGAGAAGAAATGTCGATTGTGATCTGTCGCATCGCGGCGATCGCACGACGCCGCAGGCCTCGCTACTTACTCCGCCGCGGCCTTGCCCTCATCCGCCTTCAGCGCATCGGGATGCGGCATCGAGATCACGTTGTAGCCCGAATCCACATAGTGGATTTCGCCGGTCACGCCACCCGACAGATCGGACAGGAAGTAGAGCGCCGAGCCGCCGAGTTCGTCGAGCGTGACGCCGCGGCCGAGCGGCGAGTGCTTCTGCTGGAAGGCGAACATCGCACGCGCATCGCCGATGCCCGAGCCCGCGAGCGTTCGCACGGGACCGGCCGAGATCGCGTTCACGCGAATGCCCTGGCGTCCGTAGTCGGCGGCGAGATAGCGCGTCGAGGCTTCGAGTGCGGCCTTGGCGACGCCCATCACGTTGTAGTTCGGCATCACGCGCATCGAGCCGCCGAACGTGAGCGTGATGATCGAGCCGCCATTCGGCATCAGCTCGGCCGCGCGCTTCGTCACCTCGGTGAAGGAGAAGCACGAGATCACCATGGTGCGCGAGAAGTTCGCGCGTGTGGTGTCGGCGTAGCGTCCCTTGAGTTCGTTCTTGTCGGAGAAGCCGATGGCATGCACGACGAAGTCGATCGTGCCCCACTTTGCCTTCAGCGCCGCGAACGTCGCATCGACGGAGGCGATGTCTTCGACGTCGCACGGCAGCACCGTGTCGGACTTGAGCTGCTCCGCGAGCGGCTTCACCCGCTTGCCGAGCGCCTCGCCCTGATAGGTGAAGGCGAGTTCGGCGCCATGGGCGTGCAGCGTCCTGGCGATCCCCCACGCGATCGAGTGATCGTTGGCGACGCCCATGATCAGCCCGCGCTTGCCTTGCATCAACTGAGTCATCGACCGATCATCCTAGTGGAGAAAACTCCCTCTCCCCGCCTGCGGGGAGAGGGTTGGGGGAGGGGTAAATCAAGCGTGAGGGGCAATTTGTTCGGAAAGAGCAGGAAATGCAACGCCCCTCACCCGCCGCGCCTTCGCTCTTCGAGCTACGGCGGGCGACCTCTCCCCGTTCACGGGCAGAGGTGAAGGGGCATCACGCATCCAGACGGCGGAACACCAGCGTGGCGTTGGTGCCGCCGAAGCCGAACGAGTTCGACAGCACGGTGCCGACCTTGGCGTTGTCGATACGCTTGCGCACGATCGGCATGTCCGCGAACACCGGATCGAGTTCCTGGATGTTCGCGCTCTCGCAGATGAAGCCGTTCTTCATCATCAGCAGCGAGTAGATCGCTTCCTGCACGCCGGTCGCGCCGAGCGAGTGGCCGGTCAGCGCCTTCGTCGCCGAGATCGGCGGACACTTGTCGCCGGCGCCGAACACGTTGCGGATTGCCTGGATTTCCGGCGGATCGCCAGCCGGCGTCGAGGTCGCGTGCGGATTGATGTAATCGACCGGACCCTTCACGGTCGACATTGCCATCTTCATGCAGCGCTCGGCGCCCTCGCCCGACGGCGCCACCATGTCGTAGCCGTCCGAGGTCGCGCCGTAGCCGATGATCTCGCCGTAAATTTTCGCGCCGCGCGCCTTCGCATGCTCGAGTTCTTCGAGCACCAGCACGCCCGCGCCGCCGGCGATGACGAAGCCATCGCGGCTGACGTCATACGGACGCGATGCGGTCGCCGGCGTGTCGTTGTACTTCGACGACATCGCGCCCATCGCGTCGAACAACACCGACATGGTCCAGTCGAGATCCTCGCAGCCACCGGCGAAGATGACGTCCTGCTTGCCGATCTGGATCGTCTCGTAGGCATTGCCGATGCAATGGTTCGACGTCGCGCACGCCGACGAGATCGAATAGTTCACGCCCTTGATCTTGAACCAGGTCGCGAGCGTCGCGGACGCGGTCGACGACATCGCCTTCGGCACCGCGAACGGACCGACGCGCTTCGGGCCCTTGGTCAGCGTGATGTTGGCCGCTTCGACGATCGTGCGCGCGGACGGGCCGCCCGAGCCCATGATGATGCCGGTGCGCTCGTTCGACACGTCGGTCGGCTCGAGGCCGGAATCGAGAATCGCCTGCTCCATCGCGACGTGATTCCACGCAGCACCCTCGCCGAGAAAACGCATCGCGCGGCGATCGACGATTCCGCTCGGATCGAGCGTCGGCTCACCGAACACCTGGCAGCGGAAGCCGAGCTTGGCGTATTCCTCGGAGCGGCTGATGCCCGACTTGGCTTCGTACAGACTGGCCAACACTTCCTGCGTGTTGTTGCCGATGGATGAGACGATACCCATCCCTGTCACGACGACCCGCTTCATCCCCTGCCTCGCTTTTCTCGCGTCCCTCGCCGGTTACCGCCGCTCGCGGCGCAACCATTCGGTCTGCCTTGTACTCTTCGCTCGGGACTATCTCACGTTCCGGGCTGCATTGCGGCGTCTTGCCGGAACAGCCCAACCCGAAGATCCTTGGCCCGGTAAATAATGTCGCCGTCGGTGGAAAGCCAGCCATCGGCAATGCCAAGCACAAGTTTCGAACGCATCACGCGTTTCACATCGATGTTGTAAACGACCTTTTTGACACCCGGCAGAACCTGTCCGGAAAATTTCAGCTCGCCGAGGCCGAGCGCGCGCCCGCGGCCCTCGCCGCCGAGCCAGCCGAGGTAGAAGCCGACCATCTGCCACATGGCGTCGAGGCCGAGGCAGCCCGGCATTACCGGATCGTTCTTGAAGTGACAGCCGAAGAACCAGAGGTCGCTTTTCACATCGAGCTCGGCGCGGATCAGGCCCTTGCCGTATTCACCGCCGGTTTCGGCGATTTCAGTGATGCGATCGAACATCAGCATCGGCGGCAGCGGAAGCTGGGCGTTGCCGGTTCCAAACACCTCACCACGGCCGCATGCCAGCAGGTCTTCGTAGCTGTAACTGCCCTGCCGCTGATGCATACCTGTTTACCCTTTTTGCAACTCCCCCCGGAGCTCGATGGCGCGTCTGTAACATAAGCATCATTAGGGGCAAAGCAGCGGTCCAAAGGCCTTTCCGCCATGCGGCATGCAGGCTGTAGCGATACACAGCCAGTTGCGAAGCGCTTGCACCTATTGGCCTTTCTCCCTATAGTTTGGGGCGAATTGCGTATCAATTGAAGGGCGGGCCTTGAACCCGTAACCGAGAATGAGTGAATCTGTATCCGGCCAGGCGCCAACTCACGGCGCGGCCAGCGCCGATTCGGACGGGGTGAACCTCGGCCGTCCGGCGCTTCTCACGGGTTGCCCGTGGCATGACGTCAACGAAATGCTGCAGTCCGTCGGCCTGCGTCCAACCCGCCAGCGCATGGCTCTGGGCTGGCTGCTGTTCGGCAAGGGCGACCGCCACCTGACGGCGGAAATGCTCTACGAGGAAGCGACCCACGCCAAGGTGCCGGTGTCGCTCGCCACCGTCTACAACACGCTGAACCAGCTCACCGAAGCCGGCCTCCTGCGCCAGGTCAGCGTCGACGGCACCAAGACCTATTTCGACACCAACGTCACCTCGCATCATCACTACTATCTCGAAGGCAGCCACGAGCTCGTCGACATCGACGATCCGCAGCTCGTGCTTCAGAAGATGCCGGAAGTGCCGGAAGGCTACGAGATAAGCCGCATCGACATGGTCGTGCGCCTGCGCAAGAAGCGCTGAACGATCTCGAATTGCAGAGAATACGAAAGCCGCGGGTGACCGCGGCTTTTTTGTTGATCGTCATTGCGAGGAGCGTCAGCGACGAAGCAATCCATGCTTCAGATTGTCTCTGGATTGCTTCGCTTCGCTCGCAATGACGGGAACTAGTCCAGTTTCTCGTCGGCGTAGACGCCCCACAGCCGCTGCTGCTCGATCCAGCCATCGAAGCCCGCGCCGGTGACGCGGCACCAGCCGCTCATGCATCGCCTGACCTGCGCAACCACGCCGGCCTGCAAACGCGCCATCACGTCCGACGACGCATCGGCGCGCTCGTGGATCGAAACCAGCGCGTCCTTTGGCTTCATGGTCACGACCGCGGTGCGGCGGCCCGACAGCAGCGAATGATAGACCCAGCCTTCCGCGCCTTCGGAGTCGCGGATGCGGCGCCAGTTCTCGAACTCGGCGGTGATTTCGACCGGCAATCCCGCGCGCGTGAAAATCCAGCTGACGTCGTTGTCCTTGGTCGGACCGGCGCGCACGTTCACATGATCGGACTTGAGGCTGACATACCGCGGCACCGGCAGGCCGCTGGTCGTGACCGGCGTTTCCTTTGCCGCAAAGCCGATGGTTCCCGAGGCCACCCAGATCGCGGCCGCCAACGCAAACGCAACTCGTCCCGTCATACTGTCCCTGCCTCGTCCCTTGCCGAGATCTTTGCGCCAACGCCTCCTGCGCGGACGCATTCCCACTCGTTGATCCGGACCGGAAATCGGCCCCATTACCCGGATCAAATCCCCAAAAGCTCCATGTTGCAGTGCTTTAGTCGAGATCGGGCGCGGCTATGGTTCTTGTCTTGGCCCGGCCTTCTGCTATGGAGGACCGAACGCCGAAGACTTGAAAAAGAGCCCAAAACCTCTTCTGCCGGCCCGGAAACCGCAGTGTCGGCGACCCCGGTTAATGAGGATTGAACGGCCTCATAAAAGCTGCGTCCGCGCCCCTCACAAGGGTAAAGGGAACAGGCTCAAGGGAAACGCATGACGGTTCGCAAAAAACCTCTGGTGGTCGTGACGCGGAAGCTCCCGGAGACGGTCGAGACCCGCATGCGCGAGCTGTTCGATGCGCGGCTCAACCTCGACGACACGCCGATGACGCCGGAACAGCTGGCCGAGGCCGTGCGTACCGCCGACGTACTGGTGCCGACCGTCACCGATCACATCACCGACGAGATCATGAACCAGCCGGAGGCGCGGCTGAAGCTGATCGCCAATTTCGGCAACGGCGTCGACAACATCGACGTGCCGGCGGCGCAGGCGCGCGGCATCATGGTCACCAACACGCCGAAGGTGCTGACCGAAGACACCGCCGACATGACCATGGCGCTGATCCTCGCCGTGCCGCGCCGGCTGATCGAAGGTGCCGCGATCCTGCCATCCGGCGGCGAATGGGCCGGCTGGTCGCCGACCTGGATGCTCGGCCACCGCATCGGCGGCAAACGCCTCGGCATCATCGGCATGGGCCGCATCGGCCAGGCGGTGG
>JBEIPX010000021.1:0-15622 GCA_040376815.1 Bradyrhizobiaceae bacterium | reverse complement strand
TGCCGCCCAAGGGCGCGCGTGGAGCGCGTGTTCCCCTGACAGCGGCATTGCTGTTCGATCCGGGTGGATCTGGCGGCCTTCGTCTCAGCCGACCTCAATCAATTCAAATGTCGTGCCAACTGTGTGCGGCGCACAAAAGCGTTATTCTTCAACGGCTTGAAGAATCGGTCTGTGATTCGATAAATTCTCGGTACGCTCGCCCGATTGGCATTTGCACATGAATTGTGCGCTGCACATGGATTGTGCAGTTCAGTTTTTGCCTGGCTCAGGACGAACCCAGCCGGCGGGAAATGCCAAACGAATTCAAATGAGCGGCGATATCGTTGGGGTCGAATGCCGGTCCCGCAAACGCCCCGATCTCGCCGTGCTCTGAACGCGGATTCCCGGCCTTGTCTCCAACGGCGGCATCATAAAGCTCGGGTCTGAACACCGAGAGCGCCGTCTTCAAGCCCTCTCCCGTCAGCCGCGCCTGGCCCCAGCGCACCATCTGGGCGTAAAGCCACGCCGCCTGCGCCGGATCAGGACGGGCCGCGCCGTCGCGGCCGATCAGGAGGTAACGGTCGCTCTCGCGCAGTTGTCCGGCCGGTGAGATCTTCAACCGTCCGTCGAGCGTACGGCGGATCAGTTCGGGGGCGACATTGGTGCGATCGGCCCGCGCCAGGATACTGGCGGCCTCCGCCCGCCCGTCCGGGCTCTCGATGAACATCGCGGATGCATGCAGTGCCCGAACAAGCGCAGCTACGACCTCGGCGTTGTCGTCGGCCCAGCGCGCCCTGACCGCCAGGACTTTCTCGGCAGCCCGCTGAAGGATATCGGCGGCGAAATGCAGGATATGACCGACGCCGAGGTCGACAGCGGCCGAGTTCCATGGCGCGCCGACGCAGAATGCATCGACGTGTCCGCTCGCAAGGCTCTCGACCATGTATGGTGGCGGCAATACGACCAGCCGCACATCTTCATCCGGATCGACGCCGCCAGCCGCCATCCAGAAGCGAAGCTGGTAGTTGTGAGTGGAGAACGGAAACGTCATGCCGAACGTCAGCGGATCGAGTCCTGCCCGCGCGCGCGATGCCACGATGCGGGCCAGCGCCTTTGCGGTCACAAGCGGATCGGCGGCGTCGCCGTCGGCATTGTCCATGATCGCCGCGTGTAACGCAGGCGACACCGTGATCGCATTGCCGTTCAAACCAAGGCCGAAGGGCGCGACGATCGGCACCTTCACGTGACCGAGTCCGAGACTCGAAGCGATCGCAACCGGCGCCAGCAGGTGCGCGGCATCGAACAGGCCGAGGTTGAGCTTGTCGCGCACGTTCGACCATGACACCTCGCGCACCAGCGTGACGTCGAGCCCCTCGGCGGCCGTAAATCCCTTGTCCACCGCAACGATGAGCGCCGCCGCGTCCACCAGCGGAATGAAGCCAATGCGAAGCGGATGGCGGATCATTTCAGGATCTCCGAGGCGGTGATGATCGACTGGGCGATCTCGCCGATCTTTTTCTTCTCGCGCATGGCCGTCGAACGCATCAGCACATAGGCCTCGTCTTCGGTGAGGCCTTTCAGCTTCATCAGAAGGCCCTTGGCGCGATCGATGATCTTGCGCTCTTCGAGCGCCGTCTTGGTCTTGTCGAGCTCGTCCTGTAGCCGCGAAAACGCATTGAAGCGCGAGATGCAGAGGTCGAGGATGGGTTTGATGCGCTCTTTCTTCAGACCGTCGACAATGTAGGCGGACACACCGGCATCGACGGAGGCCTGGATCGAGGCGGAGTCGCTCTGGTCGACGAACATCGCGATCGGCCGCCGCACCGCGCGCGAGACCTGGAACATCTGCTCGAGTACGTCGCGGCTCGGGTTTTCCAGGTCGATCAGGATGACATCTGGATCGAGCGCGTAAATGCGCGCCAGCAGGTTATGCATGTCGCCGATGCGTTCAACCGACGTGAAGCCGGCCTCGCGCAATCCCTCCTCCAGGATTGCGGCCCGGATCGGCGACTCATCGACGATGACGATCCTGAAGAAAGTTTCCGCCGGCATTATCTGCTCACGTCAGACGGTTTTACAGCCGGCACCCGGCTCCAAATCCGTCGATTTAACCAGTTCAACCCGATCACAGGCTCGATACGGCGCCGGCACGCCGGAAATGGCCTGTTTGCCTTGAAATGATCGTTGATCAAGGCTAGCCAGCTGGCTTCTAGCCGGACAGGGAAATATGAACAAGGCCGCCGCGCCGAAAGTCAGCTTTGTGTCGCTTGGGTGCCCCAAGGCGCTGGTCGATTCTGAACGGATCATCACGCGCCTGCGCGCCGAGGGCTACGAACTCGCGCGCAAGCACGACGGCGCCGACCTCGTGATCGTCAATACGTGCGGCTTTCTCGACAGCGCCAAGCAGGAATCGCTCAGCGCCATCGGCGAGGCCATGGCCGAGAACGGCAAAGTCATCGTTACCGGGTGCATGGGCGCCGAGCCCGAAGCGATCGAGAAGGCTTACCCCGGGGTGCTGTCGATCACCGGCCCGCAGCAATACGAGAGCGTGCTCGATGCCGTGCATCGCGCGATCCCGCCGCTGCACAATCCGCATCTCGATCTGGTGCCGCCGCAAGGCATCAAGCTGACGCCGCGCCACTATGCTTACTTGAAGATTTCCGAAGGCTGCAACAACCGCTGCACCTTCTGCATCATCCCGAAGCTGCGCGGCGATCTCGTTTCGCGCACCGCGGCCGACGTGCTCCGCGAGGCCGAGCGACTGGTGAATGCCGGCGTCAAGGAACTGATGGTGATCTCGCAGGACACCTCGGCCTACGGCGTCGATCTCAAGTATGCCGAGAGCATCTGGAAAGATCGCAGTGTCCGCGCCCGCTTTCTCGATCTTGCACGTGAACTCGGCGAATTCGGGGTCTGGATTCGCTTGCAATACGTCTATCCCTATCCGCACGTTGACGACGTCATCGAGCTGATGGCGGACGGCAAAATTCTTCCCTATCTCGACATCCCGTTCCAGCACGCCAATCCGGACGTCTTGCGGCGCATGAAGCGTCCTGCGGCACAGGACAAAACGCTGGCGCGCATCAAGTCATGGCGCGAGGCCTGTCCCGATCTCACGCTGCGATCGACCTTCATTGTCGGCTTCCCCGGCGAAAGCGACAGCGAATTCGCCGATCTGCTCGACTGGCTGGATGAAGCGCAGATCGATCGCGCGGGCGCGTTCAAGTATGAACCCGTCGCAGGTGCGCCTGCCAACGCGCTCGATAATCCGGTTGCCGAAGAGATCAAGACCCAACGCTGGAACGCGCTGATGGCGCGGCAGAAGAAGATCTCCGCGCAGCGGCTGAAGCGCAAGATCGGCACGCGCCAGCAGGTGATCGTCGACGAAGTCGGCCCCACCGTCTCCAAGGGGCGTACAAAAGGCGATGCACCGCAGATCGATGGCGCGGTCTATCTCTCAAGTCGCCGTCCGCTCAAGGTCGGCGAGATCGTCACCGCCAAAATCGAGCGCTCCGACGACTACGATCTGCACGGGACCGTGGCGGGGTTCTAGAACCCGGCGTCATTGCGAGGAGCAAAGCGACGAAGCAATCCATGTGGCTGGATTGCTTCGTGGAGCTGTCATCGGGCTCGCAACGACGAACGATGGTCTTACGGCTTCAGCACCGACGCGCCGGTTGTCACGCGCGCTTCCAGATCGCGATGCGCCTTCACCGCATCCTTCAGCGCGTAGGCGTGATGGATCGGAACATGCAGCGTACCGTTGAGGACGGCTGCAAACAGCGCGTCCGCGCCTTCTACCAGCTCCGCGCGCGTGCCGACATAGTCGTTGAGTTTCGGCCGCGTCGCGAACAGCGAGCCGTGGTTGTTTAGCTCGGCAAGCTGGAACGGCGGCACCGGCCCCGACGCATTGCCGAAGCTGACGAACAGTCCGCGCTTCTTCAGACATTGCAGCGAGCCCGGGAACGTATCCTTGCCGACGCCGTCATAGACCACATCGCACAGCTCGTTGCGGCTGATCTGTTTCACGCGCTCGACGAAATTCTCGGTGCGATAGAGAATGACATGGTCGCAGCCGTTCGCCATGGCGAGGTCGGCCTTTTCCTTCGAACCGACAGTGCCGATCACGGTCGCACCGAGCGCCTTCGCCCACTGGCACGCAAGCAAGCCGATGCCGCCGGCGGCTGCATGAATCAGCACGCGATGGCCGGGCTCGACCTTGAACGTCTTGAATAGCAGGTAATAAACCGTCAGGCCCTTCAGCATCAGCACCGCAGCCTGCTCGTGCGTGATGTGGTCAGGCAGCTTGACGAGCTTGTCGGCGGGAATGTTGCGCTCGGTCGCGTAGCCGCCGAGGTTGAAATAGTACGCCGCACGATCGCCGGGATGGAAGTTGGTTACGCCCGGACCGACCGACACCACCTCTCCCGAAGCCTCGTTGCCCGCCACGAACGGCAGGCCCGGCGCCTTGTAGAGGCCCGTGCGGTAATACGTGTCGATGTAGTTCAGGCCGATCGCATGCTGACGCAGCCGCACCTCGCCGTGACCGGGCGGCGGAATATCGACATCCTCATAGGTCAGGACCTCCGGTCCGCCGACCTGATGAACCCGCACGGCCTTGGTCATTTTGCTTCGCTCCCGGCGTCATGCGGAGCGTTATGCCGCCCGCATCTCGTCGGGGAGCGAAGGGCAACCACATGCCCTTGTCAAGATGGCGGCGGACCAACCGGTTTTGGCCGCGCTGTACGGGCTTTCGTGCGATTGCGCTGCGCTAGGATGTTGAATGCTTCCACCGCCATCGCGAAGGCAATGGCGAAATAGATGTAGCCGCGTGGAATATGGAACTGGAATCCGTCCGCGACCAGCGCCACGCCGATCAGCACCAGGAACGCCAGCGCCAGCATCTTGGTGGTCGGATACTTCGCCACGAAAGCCGCGACCGGTCCCGACGACACGTACATTACGAAGCAGGCAATGATGACGGCCGCGACCATGATCTCGATGTCGCGCGCCATGCCGATCGCCGTGATGATCGAGTCGAGCGAGAACACGAGATCGACCACGATGATCTGCATGATGACCCAGAAGAACGCATTCGCCGGATCCTTTTCCGTGCCGTGCCCTTCCCGCGCTTCGACCTCGCTGTGAATTTCATGCGTTGCCTTGGCGATCAGGAACGCGCCGCCGCCGATCAGGATCAGGTCGCGCCATGAGAACGCGTTGCCGGCGATGGTGAACACCGGCTTGGTCAGACCAATAATCCAGAAGAGCACCGATAAGAGTACGAGGCGGAAAATCAGCGCCAGCGCCAGACCGATCTGGCGCGCCTTCTTCGCCTGCTCCTCGGGAATGCGCGAGACCAGCACCGAGATGAAGATGACGTTGTCGATGCCGAGGATGATCTCAAGCACGGTCAGCGTGAGGAGTGCGGCCCAGGCTTCCGGGCTGGTCAAAAGTTCGATCATGTCCTGACTTTCGTGATGAGGCGAATAACGGTGTCGCTAAACAGTATGTAGAGCGCGATCGCGCAAAGTCCCGCGCTGATCGGCGCCGTCACGGTGAAATCCCGTGCCAGCACGATAACGGCCAGCAGGCCCCATACCGCGACGAGCGCGAGGTTGAAGATTCGAAACCGGACCGTGCGAACCGGATGCATGACGTTAAACGGAACAAACGTCAGGATAATGAACAGCGTGACGATAGCGGTGGCGATCAGGGGCTGCGGCTTCAGCACGAACAGATGAAACGCGACGACGTTCCACAGAGCCGGGAACCCCCGGAAATGGTTGTCGTCGGTCTTCATCCGGCGGTCGGCAAAGTAGAGCGCGCCGCTGATGACGACGCCGACGCCGAGGATGATGCTGGAAGCCGGCAGCAGCAGACGGCTCGCGATGATCGCGTAAGCGGGAATGAAGACGTAGGTCAGGAAATCGACCACCAGATCGAGCACATCGCCGGACCAGTTCGGTTGCAGGCGGGCGACATCGAACTTGCGGGCGAGCGGGCCATCGATCGCATCGATGATCAGGGCCGCCCCAAGCCACCCGAACATCGCGAGCCAGTGTTCGCGGATCGCCTCCAGCATCGCCATCATCGCGATACCGGCGCCCAGCGCCGTGAATAGGTGCACGCCGAAAGCGGCTGTGCGCGCGCCCGCAGAGGCCTTGCTCTCATCTTGTCGGGTTGAGGTCATCGTCTCGCGGCCTTGCTTAGCAAAATCTTCGGCGCAATCCATTCGTAACATTGCGGCCATGGGTCGCGGAACGGAATTGCATACCAGCGCGCCGAGGTCAGATTCATTCCACAGAAACATCGGCTTGATCTGAGCCCCGCGAAAGCCGAAAATGCCTTTGGAACTCCATATCCCAATGATTGATCGACTTCATCAGCCCGAGAGTTATCAAGTCGCCGTGATCGGTGGCGGCCCGGTCGGCCTTGCCGCCGCCATCGCGCTGGCGTCATCCGGCGCGTGCGTTGTGCTGATCGCACGCCGGATGCCTTATGCAGACAATCGCACCACGGCTCTGCTCGGCGCGTCCGTCGATTTTCTCGATGGAATCGGCGTCTGGGCGCGCTGTGCCGATCAAGCGGCGGCGCTGCAAGTCATGCGACTGATCGATGACACCGGCCGCCTGATCCGCGCGCCCGAGGTCAAATTCGTCAGCGATGAGATCGGCCGTGACGCTTTCGGTTACAACATCGAGAATCGTTTGCTGCTCACGGCGCTCGAACACCGCGCCGGCGAATGCGAAAGCCTGATCCGCATCGATGATGACGCCGCGAACGTGACACCGGGCGAAGCCAGTGTCGAGATCGTGACGAAAAGCGGTGAGACGGTGCGCGCGAATCTCGTCGTTGGCGCCGACGGCCGCAATTCGCTCTGCCGCGAGGCGGCCGGCATTGCGGTGGAGCGGCGCGAGCTGCGGCAGATCGCCCTCACCTTCAACGTCGCGCATACGCGTCCGCATCGCAATACGTCGACCGAGTTCCATACCCCGCACGGCCCCTGCGTGTTCGTGCCGCTGCCCGGGCAGCGTTCAAGCGTCGTGTGGGTGTCGCGGCCCGATGAAGCCGCGCGCTTGCATGCGCTCGACGATGCCGCGTTGGGGCAAGCGGCCGAGCGGCAATCGCATTCGATGCTCGGCGCGATGACTGTCGAAGGTCCGCGTTTCATGTTTCCCCTGTCGATCGAGAAGCCTTCGCAGCTCGCCGCGAAGCGCATCGTGCTCGCCGGTGAAGCCGCGCACGTGCTTCCGCCAATCGGCGCGCAGGGTCTGAACATGGGGTTGCGCGATGCAGCCGACATTGCGGAGATCCTCGGCGAGTGCCTCGCGCTCGGCGGCGATCCGGGCTCCGACGAGGTGCTGACAGCCTACGCGCGCAGCCGCAAGCCGGATATCGTCAGCCGCACGTTCGCGATCGATCTGGCAAATCGTTCGCTGCTCAGTGAGTTTCTGCCGCTCCAGCCGGCGCGCGCGCTCGGCCTGCATCTGATCGGCTCGATCGGGCCGCTGCGGCGGCTTGCCATGCGTGAAGGGCTCGCGCCGTCCTGGCGGCGCTAATTCATACTAACTCTACGGCATTACAAGCTGGCCGGTCTTCAGCAGCCACAGCACCGTCGTGAGCGTGACGACCGACACCAGCGTGCCGATCATCACCGCCGCCGATGCTGGCTCGACCCAGGTGTCGTATTGCCGCGCGATCACGAACACGTTCAGCGCCGGCGGCAGCGACGCCATCAGCAGCGCGGTCGCCGCCCACTCGACGCTGAACGGACCGAGCCACCACAAGAGCGCGAACACGATCGCCGGATGGATCAACAGCTTCACGCCGATGATCCATGGCAGCTCCCACGGCACGCGGCTGAACGGACGCAGCGCGACCGTCACGCCGAGCGCGAACAGCGCCACCGGCGCGGCTGCGTTCTGCAGGAACTGCATGGTGCCGTCGATGGCGGGGGGCAGTTCGATGTGGAACGCGGCTGCGGTCGCGCCGAAATAGGATGCGACGATCAGCGGGTGCAGCAATATCTGCTTCGCTACCTGCTTGATCGTGGCCCCGAGGTTGCCCTGTCCCCCGCCCGTCACCGCCATCAGGATCGGCACGAGCGAGAACAGGAAGATGTTGTCGAAGCAAAAGATCAGCGCCACCGGCGCCGCTGCCTCGGTTCCGATCGCAGCCAGCGCAAGCCCCGGTCCCATGTAGCCGATGTTGCCGTAGCCGCCGGACAATCCGGCCATCACGGCTTCCCGCGCAGTGGTCTTGCCGATCACTCGCGCACCGATGCTGCACAGCACGAACGCCAGCGCGGTTCCCGCTGTCGTCGCAATGATGAACGGCAGGTTGTTCAGCTGTTCGAACGGCGTTTTCGACAGGATTCGGAAGAACAGTGCAGGAAGCGAGATGTAGAGGAGAAAGAAATTCATCCAAGCGAGGCCCGCCTCGGGCAGCGATTTCAGCCGGCCGCAGGCGTAGCCGATAAAAATCACTCCAAAGTAGGGGAGCGCGAGATTGAGGACATCGATCATGGCAACCGCTGCAATTCCTTGGGAATGCCACGCATTTGCGCGGTCCGGGAGCAACCGGCTGAGCGCCGATTCATGGCTTTGCCTCTAGCATCGGCCACAATCCTGGTCTATTCGGACTCTCATGGCCAAGATGCGCACCGCAAAATTCCAGATCGGACAAATCGTCCGGCACCGGATTTTTGCGTTCCGCGGCGTGATTTTCGACATCGACCCGGAATTCAACAACACCGAGGAATGGTGGCTGTCGATTCCTGAGGAGGTGCGGCCGCACAAGGATCAGCCGTTCTACCATCTCCTGGCCGAGAACTCGGAAACCGAGTACGTCGCCTACGTCTCCGAGCAGAACCTCTTGCCGGACGACTCCGGAGAGCCGATCCGCCATTCTCAGGTTGCGGAGATCTTCGTGAAGGACAAGGCAGGCGGCTATCGCCCCCGAAACCCGTCGCTGAACTGACCGGCCTGAACTGCTCCGAACCTGCCGGTCGATCCTCAGAGATCACACGAGCCGATCTGCACAATACCCTGAACTGAATCAAAAAAAGCGCGCATCACTGCGCGCCTTTTCGTTTATTGGAAAACGCTCTTACTTCGCGGCCGGATTGGCTGCGCCACCGCCCTGCTGCTCGAGCTTCTTGCGGGTTTCTTCAGCCCGCTTCTGCAGCTCTTCCTGCAGCTTCTTCTGGGTCTCTTCGAACTGCTTCGGATCGGTCGGCGGACCGTCGTAGGCCTTGGCGAATTCGTTCACCAGCGGCAGCGCGAGCGTCAGCGGCGCGCCGTTGGAGTTGATCGCCTGAACGATCAGGTTCTGACCCTTCTTCAGGTTGGCGATCATCTCCGGCGTCGCTTCGTAGTCCGACATGCAACCGTTGGCGAAGCAGATCACGTAAGGGCTCTGCGCCGGCGCGTTGTTGTCGACGATGATGCGGGTGCCGTGCACGAGCTGCATGCCAAGCGGCAAGGTCACGCGCAGGATCTTCTTCGGTTCGCCTTCCGGCTCGATGATGACCGCGGCGACGACCGGCTGCCCCGACTCGATGCGGCCGTCCTTGCCGGTGAAGCACACCTGCTTGGCGTTGGCGTCCTGGCCCTTGAGGCAGAACTTGGTCCACGGTGCGTAGATCAGCTGCACCTGATCGGCTTGCTGCTGCGGGTTCTGGGCCGGAGCCTGTTGCTGGGCAGCCGGGGCCTGCCCCTTGGGAGCGGCCGCCGGTTGTTTCGGCGCAGGTGCGGCCTTCGGAGCCGGAGCTGCCTTGGGGGCGCCAGGCGCCGGCTGGGGCTGCTGGGCGTGGGCGGCCGAGAGGGTCAAAACACTGGCCGCGGCGAGCATCAGGCCGCGCGCAGCCGACAGACAAAACTTCATTCGGAAAACCCTTTCTGAACCGTGCGCCTTAAGGGCCGCGTCCGGGCGGTCAAACCCGCTATTTCGCGGCTGTCTCGGAGCCAATTGAGGCGTTACCGTGACTGGCGGCCTTGACCCTTCTGGAATAGACCGCCTTTTACAGCGGCGGGCGAAAAGATCAATGCCAACAGCCGTCTTTCGCGCCGTGGCGGCACCGGATCGTGACCCGGCATGGTAAATTCCGGCGTGCAAAGCAGCGAATCAAATTGGCTCGAACGCGCACTCCACTCTTGCCGGAGAGCCATGCTGGCGGTGCTGGTTGCGGCTCTCGCTCTTCCCGAGGTTCCGGCAGCGCAGGACGCTCCCAAGCAGGGACAGATTAGCCACGGGATTGCGATGCATGGGGCGCCCGCCCTGCCCGCTGGCTTCCGGAACATGCCCTATGTCAATCCGGATGCGCCGAAGGGCGGCCGTCTGACCGGCGGAATCTCGGGCACGTTCGACAGCCTCAATCCGCTGATCGTGCGCGGCATCGCAGTCCAGCAGATCCGCGGCTATGTCATCGAAAGCTTGATGTCCCGCGGCCAGGACGAGCCATTCACGCTTTATGGCCTGCTGGCGGAAAGCATCGAGACCGACGACGCGCGCAGCTACGTCACCTTCCGCATCCACCCGAAAGCTCAATTTTCCGACGGCCAACCTGTGACGGCGGAGGACGTGCTGTTCTCCTGGCAACTGCTGCGCGAGAAGGGCCGGCCGAACCATCGGCTGTACTATGCAAAGGTCACAAAGGCCGAGGCGCTCGATCCGCGGACGGTGAAATTCGATTTCGGCGGCGTCGCCGATCGCGAACTACCGCTGATCCTGGGCCTCATGCCGGTGCTGCCGAAGCACGCGATCGATCCGGCGACGTTCGAGGACACGACGCTGACGCCGCCGGTCGGCTCCGGACCCTATACCGTCACCAACGTTCGCCCCGGCGCGAGCGTGACGCTGACGCGCAACCCGGACTACTGGGGCCGCGATCTGCCGGTGAACCGCGGCCTTTGGAATTTCGACGAGGTGCGGCTCGACTACTATCGCGAGGCCAGCGGCCAGTTCGAGGCGTTCAAGCGCGGCCTCTACGACTTCCGCGTCGAGACCGAGCCGTTGCGCTGGCACGAAGGCTACGACTTTCCCGCGGCCCAACGAGGCGACGTGAAGCGCGAGGACATTGCGACCGGACTGCCGAAGCCGACCGAGTATCTCGTGTTCAACACGCGCCGGCCGGTGTTCGCCGATATCCGCGTGCGCGAAGCACTGTCGCTCCTGTTCGACTTCGAGTGGATCAACCGCAATTACTTCTTCGGCCTCTATAGCCGCAACGGCGGCTATTTCCCGAGCTCCGAACTCTCGGCCTACCAACGCCCGGCATCCGACACAGAGCGCACGATGCTGCGTCCATTTTCATCGAGCGTGCGCTCCGACATTGTCGATGGAACGTGGCGGCTGCCGGTTAGCGATGCGAGCGGACGCGATCGCGATGCGCTGCGGCGCGCACTCGCACTCCTGTCGGACGCCGGCTACCAGCTCGACGGCACGGTGATGCGGCACAAGGCGACCCGAGCGCCGCTGAAATTCGAGCTTCTTGTCACCACCCGCGAGCATGAACGCATCGCGCTCGCCTTCGTCCGCGACATCAAGCGCGCGGGGATCGAGGCGACGATCCGGACGGTGGATGCCGTCCAGTTCGACCAGCGCAAACTCGGCTACGACTTCGACATGATCCAGAACCGCTGGGATCAGTCGCTCTCGCCCGGCAACGAGCAGTTGTTCTACTGGGGCTCGGAATCCGCCGACCTCCAGGGCACCCGCAACTACATGGGCGCACGCGACAAGGCGGTCGATGCGCTGGTAACCACGATGCTGCAGGCGCGCGAGCGGCCTCCGTTCATTGCGGCGGTGCGGGCGCTGGACCGCGTCCTGATGTCCGGTTTCTATACAATCCCGCTGTACAACGCCGAGCGGCAATGGCTGGCCCGATGGAATCGGATAGAACGGCCGAAGGCCGACGCGCTCTCGGGCATCCTGCCCGAGACGTGGTGGGCCGCTCCGGCTGCCACTGGCGGCCGGTGACCAAGGTTACTGAGCCCGACTCGATGATGCTGAGTTCCACGTCGCCGACGCTTGAAGACCTGCTCCGCCGCATCACGGCGCGCAGGCCGGATAGCCTCGCCCTGATCGATCCGGCCGACAAGCAGCGCGTGACGGGGCAACCGCCGCGGAAGATGACCTACGCCGAAGCGGATGCTGCGATTTCGGCGATTGCGACCCACTTCATCGACAGCGGCCTGCCGACCGGCTCGGTGATTGCCGTTCAGCTGCCCAACACCATCGAATTCTCGCTGACCGTGCTCGGCGCCTTCCGCGCCGGTCTCGTCGTGACGCTGCTGCCGCAGCTCTGGCGTCAGGCCGATCTCACCATGGCGCTGAATCGCACCGGCGCCCGCGCCATTGTCGCCATGAGCCGGATCGACGGCGTCAGCCACGCGGATCTGGCAATGAACGCCGCCGCCGAGGCGTTCTCGATCCGCCATGTGTTCGGCTTCGGCGACAACCTGCCGGAGGGCATGGCGTCGCTCGATCACGTGATCGCGCATCCGCCGTCGCCCGCCCTGTTTCCATCGACCGATCCGCGGCGGCCCGCGATCGTCACGTTTGATTTGACGGCGGACGGCTGGCGGCCGGTGCCGCGCTCGCACATGAGCCTGATGGCAGCGGGCCTGGCCGTGTTCCTCGAGGGCCGCCTGCCACAGGCCGCACGCATCTTTTCGACCCTCGCGCCGGCATCGCTTGCGGGCATTTGCTGCTCGACAGTATCGTGGCTGCTCAGCGGCGGAACATTGAGCCTGCACCACGCCCTCGATCTTGATGCGCTGACAGCGCAGATCGCCCGCGACAAATGCAACGTGATTGCGCTTCCGGCGGCGCTCGCCTTCAAGCTCGCTGAGAGCAATGCACTGCAAGGGTTTGACGATACAGCCGAGATCATCGGTGTCTGGCGGACACCGGAGCAGGTCAGCGCGAGCCCGGCATGGACCGGCAGCCAGCGCCTGACCGACCTCTACCTGTTCGGCGAAGCCGGCCTATTCGGCGCCCGGCGCGGCGATGATGGCGTCTCCGTTGCGATACGCGCCGGACAGCACCGCGCGCCGCACGACGTACCGGGTGCGACCGCTGCGTGCGAAATCCTGATGACTTCGCAAGGCACGCTGGCGCTGCGCGGCCCGATGGTGCCTGTCGCCGCCTATGCCCCGCCCCGGTCCGAGCGCGCGATGGCAGCGCAAGCCACCATCGACTACGTCGACACCGGATTTGCGGCGCGCCGCGACCGCACGAGCGGCGAGATCAGGATCACCGCGCCTCCGAGCGGTCTCGTCAACATCGGCGGCTATCGCTTCCTCGCCGATGAGCTCCAGCAATGGGCCAAGCGGCTGTCGCAGGGCGCAATGCTGACCGCGCTGCCCGACCGGCTCAACGGTCACCGGCTCGCGGGGCGCGCGATCGACAATTCCCGAGCACGCGAGGCGCTGGCTGAGCTCGGCCTCAATCCGCTGATGTCGGAAGCCTTCCGGGATCGCGGCGCGAGCTGATCTGCACAAAGCCAACGCTGTTCGTTGACCCGGTATTAAGGCTGCATCGGTAACCTTCCGGAATTCCTTTGTTCCGCGTGCGCCGAGAGCCAATGTCCCAGCAAGGTCCGATCCTGTTCGTCTCCGACACCGAGCGGCTGCCGCTCGCGGTTGCTCTCGACGACTGCAAGCTGTTTCCCCTGATCGACAGCAGCTGGGCGAACGCGTGCGACGCGGTCGAGCGCTTGCAGCCCGCCGCCGTCATTGCCGATATGTCGTCGGTGGATGAAGCTACGGTTGCCGCAGTGGCCGGCAAGGCTGCAACGATGACGCCGTATCTGCCGATGATCGGCATCGATCCTGTCACCGCATTGCCCGCAAACGTCCTGCCCTATTCGAGTGAACGCGGCTTCGACCGCCTGCTGGCGCGCCTCAACGCGGCGCTGCGCGTGCGTACCCTGCATGCGACGATCGAGCGCCGCCTCAGCGATGAGAGCGCAGCCGGTGTCCGCGTTCCGCAATCCGATCTGCTCGACGACGCGACCGTATTGCTGATCGGGCGTGGCGCATCATATCCCTCGCTCTCCGTTGCGCTCGGCGAACGGATGGCGGTGATCGGCGCGCTCAGCCTTGAAGCCGCCGTGAAGCATCTCAACGCCCGCGATCTCGATGGCGTCGTCATCGGCTCGGGCTTCAGCGCCCGCATGCTCGACAACTTCTTCACGACGCTGTCCGACGATGCCCGCTTCCGGCATCTGCCGGTCATCGTCAGCGGTGTTTCGCCGGACGCCCTGGCGGGACATCTTCTGCCGAACCTCGAAATCGGGTCGGGCGACGCGGTAGCGATTGCCGCGAGCGCCCTGCCACTGGTGCGTCAGCATGCGCTCGATGCGCGGCTGTCGCGCACACTGAAGTCGATCGAGTCGGGCGGCCTGCTTGATCCGCGCACCGGCCTCATGACCGGATCCGCCTTCGACCGGGAATTCTCGGCCGCGATCACGGATTCGGCCTCGCGCGGCGCAGGACTTTCAGCAGCGCGCTTCATGTTCGACCAGTCCAGCGAGCGCGCGCACTACGACGCGGCGCGCATTCTGAGCCGGCTGATGCGGCGGTTCGATTTTGCTACCCTGCAGAACGACGGCTCCATCGTCGCTGCATTTGCGGAGACGGACTTGCGCGAGGCGCATGTGATCGCGCGGCGCATTGCCAGCGTCGTCAAGCACACGATGCATGCGGCACGGCGCGAGGCGCCCGTCGATCCGCATGTGAGCATCGCCACGCTGCTGGCCAAGGATACGCCGGACAGTCTGATGGCGCGCCTGAGGGGCACCGAGCAACGCGCGGCGTCGTAAGGCTTACGCGGCCTTCCGGCCTTCCGCGAGGTTGGCGAGGTCCTGCAGTATCTGCGCGACGCCGCCCATGCGTTCCTCCGGCGTCTCCCACTCCTGGAAGAACACCACCTTCATGTCCGGACGTACCTTCGCCGCCTGCCCGTGCTGGCGGATGAAGGCCACCAGCCGATCCGGATGTGCGAAGCTGCTGTCGCGAAACGAGATCACCGCGCCCTTCGGCCCCGCGTCGACCTTCTCGACATTGGCGCGGCGGCAGTAAGTCTTGATCGCCGCGATCTTGAACAGATAGCGCGCCTCGTCCGGCAGCGGTCCGAAACGATCGCGCATCTCGGCTGCGAAATTCTCGATCGCATCGTCGGATTCGAGATCGGCCAGGCGGCGGTAGAGTGACAAGCGCACGGCCAGATCCGGCACGTACTCTTCCGGAATGAGTACCGGCATGCCGAGCGTGATCTGCGGCGACCAGCGATCCGCGACCGGCTCCGAAATGCCGGCTTTGAGGTTGACGATCGCCTCTTCCAGCATCGATTGATACAACTCGAAGCCGACTTCCTTGATGTGGCCCGACTGCTCTTCGCCGAGCAGATTGCCGGAGCCGCGAATATCGAGATCGTGCGAGGCCAGCTGGAAGCCAGCGCCCAGCGTATCCAGCGATTGCAGGACCTGCAGCCGCCGTTCCGCCTGCGGGGTGATCTTGTGCGAGGCCGGCAGCGTAAACAGCGCATACGCCCGCAGCTTCGAGCGCCCCACCCGTCCGCGCAACTGATAGAGCTGCGCGAGACCGAACATGTCGGCGCGATGCACGATCATGGT
>JBEIPX010000334.1:0-4057 GCA_040376815.1 Bradyrhizobiaceae bacterium | reverse complement strand
GGGCCGCGCGAAGACAACTCCCAGAATCACCCCGATGATGGAGCAGTACCTGCGCGCCAAGCAGGAGAACCCCGACGCCATCCTCTTCTTCCGCCTCGGCGACTTCTACGAGATGTTCTTCGAGGACGCCGAGATCGCCTCGCGCGCGCTTGGCATCGTTCTCACCAAGCGCGGCAAGATCAATGGCGCGGATATCCCGCTCTGCGGCGTGCCGGTCGAGAAGTCCGAAGACTATCTGCACAAGCTGATCGCGCTCGGCCATCGCGTCGCCGTCTGCGAGCAAACTGAAAGTCCGGTGGAAGCAAAGAAGCGCGGCTCGAAGAGCGTGGTTCGCCGTGACGTGGTGCGCCTCGTCACGCCCGGCACGCTGACCGAAGACAACCTGCTCGATGCGCGCACCAACAACTACCTGCTGGCGATGGCGCGCACGCGTGGCTCATCGTCGGCCAGCGACCGCATTGGCCTTGCGTGGATCGACATCTCGACTGCCGAGTTCTCGGTCACCGAATGCAGCACCGCCGAGCTCGGTGCGACGCTCGCGCGCATCAATCCGACCGAAGCGATCATCCCGGACACGATCCACACCGATCCCGAGTTTGCCGAACTGCTGCGCACGCTCGCCTCGGTGACGCCGCTGACCCGCGACGTGTTCGACACCGCCACCGCCGAGCGGCGGCTGTGCGACTATTTCGCGGTCGCGACCATGGACGGCTTCGGCACGCTGACGCGGCTGGAGACGACCGCGGCCGCCGCTGCCGTCACCTACATCGAGCGCACGCAGGTCGGCCAGCGCCCGCCCCTCTCGCCGCCGGCGCGCGAAAGCGGCGGCGCGGTGATGGCGATCGATCCGGCGACCCGCGCGAACCTCGAACTGACGCGCACGCTCGGTGGCGAACGGCGCGGCTCGCTGCTCGATGCGATCGATCGCACGATCACGGCGGCAGGCTCACGTCTCCTCGCACAGCGGCTCGCCGCGCCACTCACCGATGCAGCGCAGATCGCCCGCCGCCTCGATGCGGTGAGCGCGTTCGTCGCTGACTCGGTGGCGCGCGATGACATTCGCACCATCCTGAAATCCGCGCCGGACATGGCGCGCGCGCTGGCGCGGCTGTCGGTCGGCCGCGGCGGCCCGCGCGATCTCGCGGCCTTGCGCGACGGCATCGAGGCCGCGGACAAGGCATCCGCACGGCTCGCGCTGATGAGCGATCCGACGCAGGATGTTTTCGCCGCGACCCGGGCGTTGCAACGGCCGCCGCGCGACCTGCTGCGTGAACTCGGCGCCGCGCTCGACGAGACGTTGCCGCTCGTGAAGCGCGACGGCGGTTTCGTGCGGCCCGGCTATGAGGCCGCGCTCGACGAGACGCGCGCACTGCGCGACCAGTCGCGGCAAGTGGTTGCAGCGATGCAGGCGCGCTACGCCGACGAGACCGGCGTAAAAGCCCTGAAAATCCGGCACAACAACGTGCTCGGCTATTTCGTCGAGGTCACAGCACAGCACGGCGAGAAGATGATGGCCGCGCCACTGAACGCGACCTTCATCCATCGCCAAACGCTCGCGGGGCAGGTGCGCTTCACCACCACCGAACTCGGCGAGGTCGAAGCCAGGATCGCCAACGCCGGCGAACGCGCGCTGGGACTCGAACTCGAGATTTTCGAGCGGCTGGTCGCAACCTGCGTCACGGCCGGCGAACATCTGCGCGCGGCAGCGGATGCGTTCGCGCTGCTCGACGTCTCGACCGCGCTGGCGCAGCTTGCGGTCGACGAAAATCATGTGCGGCCGGAGGTGGACGATTCGCTCGACTTCATGATCGAGGCCGGACGGCACCCGGTGGTCGAACTGGCGCTGAAGCGCGACGGCCAGCCGTTCATCGCCAATGCCTGCGACCTCTCTCCGCACTCAGGCCACAAGAACGGACAGATCTGGCTGCTGACCGGCCCGAACATGGCCGGTAAGTCGACGTTCCTGCGCCAGAACGCGCTGATCGCGCTGATGGCGCAGACCGGCTGCTACGTGCCGGCGAAGCGCGCACGCATCGGCATCGTCGATCGCCTGTTCTCGCGCGTCGGCGCGGCCGACGATCTCGCACGCGGACGTTCGACCTTCATGGTCGAGATGGTGGAGACCGCTGCCCTCCTCAATCAGGCCGGCGAGCGCGCACTGGTGATCCTCGATGAGATCGGCCGCGGCACGGCGACGTTCGACGGCCTCTCGATCGCGTGGGCCAGTATCGAGCATCTGCACGAGCAGAACTGCTGTCGCGCGCTGTTCGCGACGCACTACCACGAACTCACCGCGCTCTCGGCGCGGCTGCCGCGCCTGTTCAACGCGACCGTGCGTGTGAAGGAGTGGCAGGGCGAAGTCGTGTTCCTACACGAGGTGCTGCCGGGTGCTGCCGATCGCTCCTACGGCATCCAGGTGGCGAAGCTCGCGGGATTGCCCACGCCAGTGATCACGCGCGCCCGCGCCGTGCTGGCGAAACTCGAAGCGCAGGATCGTTCATCGACGACGAAGGCGCTGGCCGATGACCTGCCGCTGTTCGCGACGCCGTCGCGCGCCGCCGCCGAACCGCAACCACCGACGACCGCCGAGCAGATGCTGGATGCGGTAAAGGCACTGCATCCAGACGAAATGTCGCCGCGCGAGGCGCTGGATGCGCTCTATGCGCTGAAGAAGAAGCTCGGCGAATAATTTCGAAAGTTTGCCCCGGACGCGCAGCGCGTCAGCGATGCACACTTGATCCGGGGCCGTACCGACCACCGCACATGGAACGATCCCGGCGCTGCGAAGCAGCGTTGCACGCTGAATCGCGTCCGGGACAAGCGAGTATCACACCCGCTTCATCTCCACGCTCACCTTCGGGCCGTTCTTGATGGTCTGATAGACCACGCAGTAACGCTCGGTGAGTTTCAGCAGCAGATCGAGCTTGTCCTGCGGCGCGTCGGTGTCGACGTCGAACCGCAGGCGGATCGCCTCGAAGCCGACCGGGGCTTCCTTGTCGACGCCGAGCGTGCCGCGGAAATCGAGATCGCCCTCGGCGACCACATTGCCGGACTTGAGCGGCACCTCGATCGCGGTCGCAACCGACTTCAGCGTCACGCCCGCGCACGCGACCAGCGCTTCGAGCAGCATGTCGCCCGAACACAGTTCAAGACCCGAACCGCCGGTCGCCGGATGCAAGCCTGCCATTGCGATCGCGCGCCCGGTCTCGACCTTGCAGGCGATGCCGTCGTTGTCGATCGAGCCCTTGGCCTTCAGCGTGATGAACGCGGCTTTGGCGTCGGTCTTGTACTTGTCCTTGATCGGCGCCTGCATCGCGCGCAAAGCGGCAGCATCCATAACACTTACTCCGGTTGACGGTCGTTCTTGCCATGAACCTATAAAGACGACAGAGCCCGGCACAAGAGCGGCGTGCGCCGCCCTGGATCCGGACCCTGCATAAGTACGTGATGATTAAAGGTCGATGCGTTCTTGCGAAACGGCGAGCCGTTCCTTTTTGTTGAAACGGTCGTCATAGATCGGCCGTTCGGCGGTGGTCGGCCCCGGATACTGGACGATCAGGATGTCGCCGCCCGTGTCGGTGTGAAACTCGCCTTCGAAATGCGGGTCCGGATGGAAGATCATGGTGCCGGGCCCGTGCATCTTGCCGTCGATCCTGTACTCGCCGGAGATTATGTACCAGACCTGCGCAAAGCCGTGATAATGCTCCGGATGATGCGCACCCGGCGCGAGCCGCAGGATGCCGGCGTTCGGTTCGGTCGGCCGCTCTGCGCGCGGATGGAACAGCATCTTGCCGGTCTCGCCCGGCCAGCGGATCGTTTCCCAATCGAGGTCATCGAGATGCCGGGCGATGTACGGCAGATGATCCTTGCGTGACGCTTCGCGTTTGGCTGGTTCAGTCATGACGTTTCCTCCTTCTTGCCTGAGGGCTTCTTGCTTGGTGACGGCTTGCTGCTTTCGGTGAGCGGCATGCGCCACCAGTCGAGCGCAGCCGGCTCGTTCTCGGGCTTGGCGACGGTCATCAGCACGTGCGCTTCGCTATCGCCGGCGTTCTCGGCG
>JBEIPX010000523.1:0-2189 GCA_040376815.1 Bradyrhizobiaceae bacterium | reverse complement strand
GCGGGGCGCCTTTGCAGACGCCCCGCGACGCGACACACCCATGACTCAAACTCTGACTCAGGCGACGCAGCCGGCGACGCGGGACTAACTAAACCGACTTCGAGGATCATGAATGCGTGAGGTTAAGCGTCAGTTTAAAATGCAAGCCTTTGCACGCAGTTGGCGGCAAAGTTTGCGCATCGCGGACTAGTGTCCCGAATCCGAAGTTCGCCTTATTTTGCAGCACCTACTTGAGCGAACTTCGGATTCGGAAGGACACTAGCTAAATATAATTCTAGTGCGGCTTTGGTTCGGAAACTCCCTTAGATGGATTCGCCGCAAGGTTTGAAGGGAGTTTCCGAACCGCCGCACTAGGCAAAATTTGCCGGGCGCGCTATTTGTTAAGACATTGGAAATGCGCCACACTGCTGCCGAATGCAGCGCGTGATGCGACGCACATGACCGGAATAAGGAACTTGCGCCATGCGTTACGATGATTTTCGCCGCAGCGACAACATCGACGACCGGCGCGATGACAACGGTGGCGGCTTCGGCGGCGGAGGCGGCGGCTTCGGCATTCCGATGGGCGGAGGCGGTGGCCTCGGCATCGGCACGATTATCGTTCTCGGCCTGATCGGCTGGGCGGTCGGCATCGATCCGCGGCTCTTGATCGGTGGCGCGGAGATTCTCACCGGCGGTCAACGCGAGCCGACGGTTCAGACCGAGCGGCGCTCGGGCCCGGCCAAGCCCGGAAGCGTGCCGAAGGATGAGATGGGCGATCTCATCGCCGCGACGCTCGGCTCGATCGACGATCGCTGGCAGGAAATTTTCCAGTCGAGCGGTCAAAACTATCAGGGCCCGCGCATCGTGCTGTTCCGCAACGCGACGAATGGCGGCCGCTGCGGTATGGCGCAGTCGGCGATGGGTCCGTTCTACTGTCCGCCCGACCGGCTGATCTATCTCGACACCAATTTCTTCCGCGAGGTCGAGACCAAGTTCCGCGGCTGCTCGGGCAGCGCATGCAAGTTCACCGCCGCCTACATCATTGCCCATGAAGCCGGACACCACATCCAGAACCTGCTCGGCATTCTGCCGCGCGTGAACCGCATGCAGCAGCAGGCCGGCAGCAAGGCTGAATCGAACCGCTTGCAGGTGATGGTCGAGTTGCAGGCGGATTGCCTGTCCGGCGTCTGGGTCAATCGTCAGGCGAAGAAGAGCCCGGGCTTCCTCGAAGCGGGCGATATCGACGCAGCACTGCAAACGGCAACCGCGATCGGCGACGATACCTTGCAGAGGAAGGCGCAAGGCCGCGTGGTGCCGGATTCGTTCACGCATGGCTCGGCCGAACAGCGCAAGCGCTGGTTCATGACCGGCTATCAGCAGGGCACGGTTCAGTCGTGCAACACCTTCGCGGCGGAACGTCTCTAGCGATGGCCGAGAGTGCTCCGACGCGCGAGTTCATCCCGCTCAACATCGCGGTGCTGACGATTTCGGATACGCGCTCGCTCGCCGACGACAAGTCGGGCACGACGCTGGCGGATCGGCTGACGTCGGCGGGACACAAGCTTGCAGCACGCGACATCGTTCCCGACGACGTCGAGGCGATCCGGGCCAGGGTGAAGATCTGGATCGCGGATGCCGGCATCGATGCGGTGATCACCACCGGCGGCACCGGCTTCACCGGCCGCGACGTGACGCCGGAGGCGCTCGAGCCGCTGTTCGAGAAGCGGATGGATGGCTTCTCCATCGCCTTCCATATGCTGAGCCACGCCAAGATCGGCGTCTCGACGATTCAGAGCCGCGCGACGGCTGGCGTTGCGGGAGCGACCTATATCTTCTGCGTTCCGGGTTCGCCGGGCGCCTGCCGCGATGCATGGGACGGCATCCTCGCGCATCAGCTCGATTATCGTTCGAAACCGTGCAACTTCGTCGAGATCATGCCGCGGCTCGACGAGCATCTGCGCCGCCCAAAGGCACGCGCATTTCCCGGCAAAGTGGATTCCGGTTTGCCGTAAGGAAATGCGCCATGAGAATTGCGCGTATTCTGATCAAAAAACCGGTTCCCACTTTTGCGGAATACGCGCGGTGCGACGGCGTAAAGCTCTTCATCCTTCGAGACGCCCGCTTGCGCGGGCTTCTCAGGATTAAGCCCATCCAAAGCCTTACAGCTCCAGCTCCCACGTCTCGCCGATCAGGTCCTGCCCGAAGCT
>JBEIPX010000392.1:0-3457 GCA_040376815.1 Bradyrhizobiaceae bacterium | reverse complement strand
CGCGCGGTCGCGATCAGGGCAGCCGCTTCCCACGCCGTATAGTGGCGCGAGCTGACGTAGATGCGGTAATCGCCGCCCGGCTCGGTCGAGAGATGGATGGTCAGGCGCGAGCTGTCGTCGGGATCGCCGATGGCGACGAACCGGGTCGCCGCGTTCACCTTGCAGGAGGTGTCGTCGGCTTCGCTCGCGCTGTCGTCGGCGAGGGTGAAATCGGCCATGTCGGGCGTATCGACGATCTGGACGCGGACCATGGCCGCTTCCGGAGCGTCAACGAACGAGACCTTGATCGGACTCTGCCATGGGCCGGCAGCAAGCTGCACGCTGGTGTCGCCGAATGCGATACAGGGACGCCAATCGTGCAGCAGCCGGTCGCGAGCGAGAACGCCGACAACGATGAGAGGGACCACTGACGCAACAAGCTTCAAACGCAACATGACACTTCACTCCGCACAAGGAACCAACACGCGCCTTATGGTTGGCGAAGCGTAAACAAAACTCGTTACCAGAGCGTTTGCGTCCGATGCCTTCGCTTCGAAGTTGCGGAAAATTTGCTGGCGGATGCGCGGACGAAATCTCGTCCATTGACCTATCGGCCTAAACCTATCGGCCAGTGACCCAGTCAGGCGGCGCGGCGCAGATCTTCGGCAAGAACGCGATAGGATAGCGCTTCGGCGATGTGCAGGCGGCCGACCGCATCCGCGCCGTCGAGATCGGCCAACGTGCGGGCAACCCGCAGCACCCGGTGATAGCCACGTGCCGAAAGCCGCATCTGTTCGGCTGCGTCGCGCAGCAAGGTGAGGCCCGCCTTGTCGGGCCGGGCGATGTCTTCGAGTGTCGCGGCCGGCGCTTCGGCGTTGGTGCGGATATGCGGCAGCCCGAGCGCCGCGAAGCGCGTGCGCTGCAGGTCGCGCGCCGCCGCAACACGCAGCGCGACTTCGGACGACCCTTCCGCCGGCGGCGGCAGGATCAGATCGGCGGCCGTCACCGCCGGCACCTCGATGCGCAGATCGATGCGATCGAGCAGCGGGCCGGAGATGCGCGATTGATAGTCGGCCGTGCAGCGGTCGATGCGGCCGCGCTTGCAGGCGAAACCGGGCTCGTAGGCGCTGCCGCAGCGGCACGGATTCATCGCGGCAATCAGCATGACGCGCGCCGGATAGGTGACGCGATGGTTGGCGCGCGACACAGCGACTTCACCGTTCTCGAGCGGCTGCCGCAACGAATCGAGCACGCGCGGATCGAACTCCGGCAACTCGTCGAGAAACAGCACGCCGTTATGGGCGAGCGAGATTTCGCCGGGCTTGGCGCGCATGCCGCCGCCGGTGAGGGCCGCCATGCTGGCGGAATGATGCGGCGAGCGGAATGGCCGCCGGTTGGTGAGCGCGCCGCCGTCGAGTTCGCCCGCAACCGAGGCGATCATCGACACTTCGAGCAACTCGGGCGGCGACAGTGGCGGCAGGATCGATGGCAGCCGCGCCGCCAGCATCGACTTGCCCGAGCCCGGTGCGCCGATCATCAGCAGGTGATGTCCACCGGCAGCCGCGATTTCGAGCGCGCGCTTGGCGCTTTCCTGCCCTTTGATGTCGCGCAGATCGAGCAGCGTAGTTCCGGCTGCCTCCTGTACCTTCGGCTTCGGACGGCTCAACACCTGTGTGCCCTTGAAGTGATTGGCGAGCTGGATCAGCGAGCTTGCGGCGATGATTTCGAGATCGGGCGATGCCCACGCCGCTTCCGAGCCGCATGCGGCCGGACAGATCAGGCTTTCCTCGCGCGCGTTGGCGGCGATGGCCGACGGCAACACACCTGCGACCGGCGCGATCGATCCGTCGAGACCAAGTTCGCCGAGGACGGTGACGTTCGCCAATGCATCGGCCGGAATCGCGCCGATGGCGGCCATCAGACCGAGCGCGATCGGCAGATCGTAGTGGCTACCTTCCTTCGGCAGATCGGCGGGCGCGAGGTTGACGGTGATTCGCCGCGCCGGCAGCGCGAGCCCGGATGCGATCAGTGCCGAGCGCACCCGTTCGCGGGCCTCCGAGACGGCCTTGTCCGGCAAACCGACGATCGTGAAGGCGGGCAAGCCCGGCGCGACCTGCACCTGCACGTCGACGGCGCGAGCCTCGATTCCCTCAAAGGCGACGGTGGAGACGCGCTGAACCATTTTGCCCTGACCCTCAACCCAAGGTAGCGCGAGCATGAACGCCTATCAAGAACATTCCGGGAACAAGAATTGGGTATTGCACCGGTTGATGTAGCCCCGGGGAGAGGCCGTCGCCATGTGGCCAAGCAGCCGCCGACGGTGATAGCGTCGCGAAGTCCGTCCCGGCTATCTGGCTCTGGGATCACAGAATTCCCGTAGCGCAGCGTCCCGATGTCCCAGCCCGACAACCAACTGACCCTGATTTTTCGCTGTCCGAAGGAGCTGGAGGGGCGGATTCCGCTGCCGGTTCCAGCGGCGCAGGGCCTTCCCGGCTGGATCCGGGCGATGCCGCAGCAGGCGTTTAACGCGGTGCTCGGCGGCGAGGCCGACACGGTGAAGCGGTGCCCGCCGTTTGTGGACGCCATGACCAGCGGCTTCCTGATTCCCCTGATGTGCGACGTGAGGGTCGAGAACGGCGAATTCGCCTGGGACAACGAGCCGCCGCCCGGTGGCGAGGTGAGTTTCGTGCGCTCGCCGATCGGCTTTCACGATCCGGGTCAGGTCACCGGCACACCGCTGTTCGATGCCGATCGCTTCATGATCAAGTTTCACAATCCGTGGACTATCGAAGCGCCGGACGGCTGGTCGCTGCTGTTCACGCATCCGGTCAATCGCTTCGATCTGCCGTTCACGACGCTCACGGGTCTCGTCGACAGCGATCGCTATCACGATGCGTGGGTGCATTTCCCCGCACGCTGGCACGATCTGAATTTCTCGGGCGTGTTGCCGAAAGGCACGCCGGTCGCGCAGTGCTTCCCCATCAAGCGCGGCACGTGGGCGATCGAGAGCGCGACATTCACCGCCGAGGAAACGCAGCGCGCGCACGATCTCACCAATGCGATCGATCGCGAGAAGGGCATCTATCGCCGGCATTACCGCGCGTAGTGCTTCAGTCTGACCCTACTCGCCGCGCAGGAATTTCAAAGCCATGCTGGGCCGGATGAAAAAACGGCCGTGCGGAGCGGCCGCAAGCGCAGTCATCGCGCGGCCGGTCGTCGGCGTGTTGCGCGCCGCCGTCCGCAATGCGCTCTCGCCGGCCTCGCGGTCGCCGAGTTCCAGCAGGCACTTCGCAAGATTGATCCGCGTCAGCGCATCGTCCGGCTGCAACGCGACCGCGCGCTTGTAGAGGTCGGCCGCGGCAGCATACTCGCCGTCGAGCGCCATCACTTGCGCGAGTCCGACCAGCGCATCGTAACGCTCGGGCGCGGCCGCGCGAACCTGCATGAACAGCGCACGTGCTGACTTGCGGTCGTTGCG
>JBEIPX010000309.1:0-4370 GCA_040376815.1 Bradyrhizobiaceae bacterium | reverse complement strand
GGCTCGAGTACGCCAGGTTCACGGGTGCCTCGAAGCCCGGGACGAGCCGCCGGTAGCTGTTCGTCGTGGGGTTCGTGAACGCCGCGAGGGACTTGGCGTGCTTGATGATGCCGCCGATGTAGTGGAGGCAGGTTTCCGACAGGTCGGCATACTTGTTGCCGGCGAAAGTCGGCTTGCCGTCCTTCCAGATCGACTGGTGCACGTGCATGCCCGAGCCGTTGTCGCCGAAGATCGGCTTCGGCATGAAGGTGGCGGTCTTGCCATAGATGTGCGCGACCTGATGGATGCAGTACTTGTAGATCTGCATCTGGTCGGCCATCAGCGTCAGCGTGTCGAACTTCATACCGAGTTCGTGCTGGGCGGAGGCCACTTCATGGTGATGCTTCTCGACCTTGACGCCCATCTTGGCCATCGAGCCGAGCATTTCCGAGCGCATGTCCTGGATCGAATCCTGTGGCGGCACCGGGAAGTAGCCGCCCTTGGTGCGGATACGGTGGCCGAGGTTGCCGCCCTCATATTCGGTGTCGGTGTTGGTCGGCAGTTCCGACGAGTCGAGCTTGAATCCGGTGTTGTAGGGGCTCGAGGAGAAGCGAACGTCGTCGAACACGAAGAACTCGGCCTCGGGGCCGACGAACACGGTATCGCCCACGCCCATGGATTTCACCATGGCTTCGGCCTTCTTGGCGATGCCACGCGGATCGCGGTTGTAGGGCTCGCCAGTGGTCGGCTCGAGAATGTCGCACGTGATCACCATGGTGGTCTCGGCGAAGAAGGGGTCGATCGTCGCGGTCACCGGATCCGGCATGAGCATCATGTCGGACTCGTTGATCGCCTTCCAGCCGGCGATCGACGAGCCGTCGAACGCCGTGCCTTCCGAAAAGATTTCTTCATCGATCATCGAGACGTCGAAGGTGACGTGCTGCCACTTGCCGCGCGGATCGGTAAAACGGAAGTCGACGTACTTGACGTCGTTGTCCTTGATCGACTTGAGGACGTCTTTAGCGGTCTTCATGGATACCCCTTATAGTTACAGCCTTCACTGCGTTCGTATGATGTGGCGGCTAACACCGCCGGTTGATGATGCCAATGGAATCGTCAGATGGCGTCGGTCCCCGATTCTCCTGTGCGAATGCGGATGGCTTCTTCGATGTTCGATACGAAGATTTTGCCGTCGCCGATGCGGCCGGTTTGCGCCGCGCGCCGGATGGCGTCGATGGCTTTCTCGACCAATTCATCGGAGATCACAATCTCGATTTTCACCTTCGGCAGGAAGTCGACGATGTACTCGGCGCCACGATAGAGTTCGGCATGGCCCTTCTGCCGGCCGAAGCCCTTGGCCTCCGTCACCGTAATACCTTGCAGCCCGACTTCCTGAAGCGCTTCCTTCACCTCGTCGAGCTTGAAGGGTTTGATGATGGCTTCAATTTTTTTCACTCGAGGTTCTCCCGGCACTGTCCCTGTCACGCGCGATCGCGAAAGAGCGGTTCTCGCATGCGCTCGCGTCGATGCATTCGTCTCAGCCCGCCGCCGCAAATGCGCGCATCCGGAGTGCGGGCGAGGCCCGATCCGGATGACGCTCCTTGCACCCTTGATCTCGTATTGGGGGTGGAGCGACAAGAGAGACTTCCCCAAAAGCAGGGTCCGTGCCAGATTGTTAATCGCTTGGAAAACAAAGTATTATCAATCTGTTAATGTGCTCCCACCGGCGGCTCCGGGGATTGAGCCTCACCTCGTGTGATTATTTTGTGCGCATCTTGCTCATATAATAGGCAGCCAGGCTCCTGGTGGCCCAGTGTTGAGTGCCGAGAGTGCCTGCGGATGAGGCGCGGCGTGCCGAAGGGTTTCTCATCATGGAGGTTTTGACCACGGCCCAGATGGCGGCCGCCGATCGCGCTGCCATCGCCGCTGGCACCAGTGGCTTCAACTTGATGCAGCGGGCAGGCGGCGCGGTCGCCGAGGCTGCGCGCCGCATGTTGGCTGGCGACGGTCGCCACAAGGTCGTGGTGGCCGCCGGAACCGGCAACAACGGCGGCGACGGCTTTGTGGCAGCGTCGGAACTTGCCGTGAACGGTGTCCCGGTTGCGGTTATCTTCACTGGTAACATGGACGCGTTGAGGGGCGATGCCGCACTGGCTGCCCGAGCTTGGCGGGGGACTGTCACTGCGCCGCACGAAGAAATGTTCAGCGACTGCGGTCTGATCGTCGATGCGCTGTTCGGGGCTGGCCTCAACCGTGCGGTCGACGGAAAAGCCCGCGCGCTCATCGAGGCAATGAACGCGAGCGGCGTCCCGATCCTCTCAGTCGATCTGCCGAGCGGCATCAGCGGCGACACGGGTGCGGTCATGGGCGCGGCCGTACAAGCCGCGGAGACGGTGACGTTCTTCCGCAAGAAGCCGGGACACCTGCTGTTGCCCGGACGCCTTCACTGCGGACGCGTGCATGTTGCCGACATCGGAATTGAGCCGCGTGTGCTTGACGAGATCGGGCCGGCGACGTTCGAGAACGTGCCATCGACGTGGCGCGATGCGGTTCCACGGCCAACGGCCGGCGGACATAAATACTCGCGCGGACACGTGGTCGTCGTCTCGGGCGGCATCGCATCAACGGGCGCCGCGCGCCTGGCAGCACGCGGGGCGCTGCGGGCAGGGGCCGGTCTCGTCACCGTCGCATCGCCGCCCGACGCGCTCGCTGTGAACGCGGCGGCGCTCACGGCGATCATGGTGCGTGACATCGCCGATGCGGATGCATTCGCTGCGATGCTGGACGATCGCCGGATCAGCGCCTGTGTGATTGGGCCAGGCGGCGGGGTCGGCGAGGCGACCCGAGCCAAGGCGCTGGCGGCGATACACGCGGGATGCGGCATCGTACTCGATGCGGACGCGTTGACGAGCTTTTCCGAGGTGCCGGAACGGCTATTCTCAGAGTTAAAGTCTTACGTGAAGCCGAGGGTTATTCTCACGCCACATGAGGGCGAATTTCGAAGGTTATTCGCAGGGATAACTGTCAAAAATTCAGATCATTCAAAACTCGCGGTTACCCGGATAGCAGCGCAGCTTTCGAATGCAGTCGTTCTGTACAAGGGGCCGGACACCATCGTCGCCGCGCCGGATGGCCGCGCGACCATCACCGCCAATGCACCGCCATGGCTTGCGACCGCCGGTTCCGGCGATGTGCTGGCGGGCTTCATCGCCGGGCTGCTTGCGCAAGGTGTCGACGCGTTTGAGGCGGCAAGCATCGCTGCCTGGCTGCACGGTGAAGCCGCGAGTGAATTTGGGCCGGGATTGATTGCGGAAGACTTACCCGAGGCGCTGCCCGCGGTACTGCGGCGGCTTTATGCCGCGTTCGGCGCATAGAAATCGCGAAACAGGCAGTAACATCGGCGATACCGGCTTGACGGGTCACGGCCGCCATCGAACACTTGGAGCCTAATCTGCCGCAACAGCTGCCTGAGCTGGGCACTCGAACCTGTGCCCTGTCAGGGATCGTCAATATAGTTGCCGGAGCAACCGGTAACATCGGGAGGAGACGCTATGTCCAACACGCCAGTCGCGGGATTGTCCCGCCGTACCGTCCTTATGGGTGCCGCGAGCGTGCTTGCTGCGCCGAGCATTGCTTTTGCGCAGGCCTGGCCGCAGCGCCCGGTCAAATTCGTCGTCGCGTTTCCCCCGGGCGGCGCTGCCGACATCGTCGCGCGGCTGGTGGGCGATCGCGTCGGTCAGATCTGGGGACAGTCTGTCGTCGTGGAAAACCGCGCGGGCGCCGGCGGCAACATCGCCGGCAACGAAGTGGTTCGCTCCGCGCCTGATGGCTATACGTTCCTGATCACGTCGCAATCGGTGTCCGTCAACCGGTTCCTCTACAAGGCAATGCCATTCGACGCATCGACCGATCTGGTACCGGTCTCGATCATGATCGCTGTGCCGAACGTCATGGTGGTACCGGCCACGTCACCGGACAAAACGGCCGCCGACTTCATCGCCCGCGCCAAGGCCAATCCCGGCAAGCTCAGCTTCGGCTCCGCCGGTGCGGGCACCTCGATCCATCTTGCGGGCGAATTGTTCAAGGCGCGCACCGGAATTGACATTACGCATGTGCCTTATCGCGGCGCAGCGCCAGCCATGACCGACCTGATCGCGGGGCGCATCGATGTCATGTTCGATACCCTGACGGTGTCCGCATCGCAGCTGCGCGGCGGATCGATCCGGGCGCTTGGCATAACCTCGCGCGAGCGCGCGGCGAGCTTCCCCGATGTTCCTCCTGTCGGCGACACCGTGAAGGGCTATGAAGTGAACACCTGGTTCGGCCTGCTGACTCCGAAGGGCACGCCGGCTGACATCGTGGCAAAGGCTTCGAAGGACGTGGCGGAGGCG
>JBEIPX010000557.1:0-1962 GCA_040376815.1 Bradyrhizobiaceae bacterium | reverse complement strand
GGGTCTGGCGCTACTGCCGCAAGCATGGGTTGCCGTTCACGACCAGTTTTCACACCCGCTTTCCCGAGTACATTTCGGCGCGTGCACCGATCCCCGAATCGTGGGTCTGGGCCTGCCTGCGCTTCTTCCATGGCGCGAGCCACGCGGTGATGGCGGCGACTCCGGCGCTTGCCGATGAATTGCGCGGCCAGGGCTTCATCAACGTCGTGCTTTGGCCGCGCGGCGTCGATGCCAACCTCTTTCGTCCGCGCGATGCCGATCTCGGCTTGCCGCGTCCCGTTTTCCTTTGCGTGGGCCGGGTGGCCGTGGAGAAGAATCTCGAGGCGTTCCTGTCCCTCGATCTTCCCGGCACCAAGGTCATTGTCGGCGACGGGCCGGCGCGGGAAGAGCTTCAGCGCAAATACCCGGACGCCGTTTTCCTCGGCGCGCAGCACGGCGAGACGCTGGCCGAGACATACTCGGCTGCGGACGTGTTCGTATTCCCGAGCAGGACCGATACCTTCGGCCTCGTGCTGCTGGAAGCGCTGGCGAGCGGCGTTCCCGTCGCGGCCTTGCCGGTCACCGGCCCGAAGGACGTCATCGGCAGCGAGCCCGTGGGTGTGCTCGATCACGATCTCCGCGTAGCCTGCCTCAAGGCGCTGGATATCCCGCGCGATGCCTGCCGCGCGTTCGCGCTCCGGCATTCGTGGGAAGCGTGCGCGCGAATCTTCGTCGATAACGTCGATCGCGTGCTGATCGCGGATCATCGCACCCATCGCCGCCGTTCGATCAAGGCGATGCTCAAGCGCGCTTCGCAGGTCAGGTTCAGGTTTCTCCGGAACTGATCCGGCGTTGCATCGCCACCACACGTCGCGATACAACGTCGGTCATGCCAGACCTCAGTTCGCTCCCTGTGACCATCGCCGATATCGAAGCCGCCGCGCGGGTTCTCAAGCCCTATGCCGTGCGCACGCCCTTGCTGTCATCGCCCGAACTCGACGCGCTGGCTGGCGGGCGCGTTTTCATCAAGCCGGAGCTGCTGCAGCGGACCGGCTCGTTCAAGTTTCGCGGCGCTTTTAACAAGCTGTCGTCGATCCCCCGCAGCGCGCGCGCCGATGGCGCGGTCGCATTCTCGTCCGGCAATCACGCGCAGGGCGTGGCGGCGGCCGCGGGGCTGCTCAGCATGCGCGCCACCATCGTCATGCCGTCGGATGCTCCCCGCGCCAAGCGCGAGCGGACGAAGGCTTATGGCGCGGAGGTCGTCCTGTACGACCGTCTGCGGGAGGACCGCGAGGCGATCGCCCGCGACATCGCCGGCAAGAACGGCGCGACCCTGGTGCCGCCCTATGACGATCCGAAGGTCATCGCCGGACAGGGCACCGTGGGTCTCGAGATCGCCGAGGATCTGAAGGCGCTCGGCATCGTTCCCGATATCGTTGCGGCACCGGCCTCCGGCGGCGGGCTGATCGCCGGCATCGCGATTGCCGTGAAGACGGCCTTTCCGGATGCGCGGGTGATGACGGGCGAACCCGATGGCTTCGACGACCACGCGCGTTCGCTGAAAGCCGGCGAACGCCAGCCGCTCAGCGCCGGCGGCAACCAGACGATTTGCGATGCGCTGATGGCGCCGATGCCCGGTGCAATCACGTTTGCGATCAACCGCGCGCTGCTCGCAGGCGGCGTGACGGCGACGGACGCAGAGGTAGGACAGGCCATGGCGCTGGTCTATCGCGAGTTGAAGCTCGTGGTGGAGCCGGGCGGGGCGGTGGCGCTGGCGGCGCTGCTCGCGGGCCGCATGGACGCGAAGGGCAAGACCGCGGTGATCGTGCTGTCCGGCGGTAACGTCGACCCGGACCTGTATGCGAAGCTGATCGTCTAGCCTCCCACTTTTCACAAATCGTCATTGCGAGGAGCGCTAGCGACGAAGCAATCCAGTGTCGTTACTGCTATGGATTGCTTCGCTTCGCTCGCAATGACGAAGGT
>JBEIPX010000220.1:0-5679 GCA_040376815.1 Bradyrhizobiaceae bacterium | reverse complement strand
TACGGCAGGAATATCGCTCCAGCCCGGGCGTTGACGAATGGCATCAAGCACGACTTTCTTGCCACACCATGATGCAAGGATGACGTCCGGCATTCGTGCACGTACGGCATCTGCCGAGATGATGCGATCCTTCGCGGCCTTCTCGCGGCTGAGTTCTGGAAAGACATCGTCACCGCCGGCGATGGTTATAAGTTCGGATACCCAGCCGATCCCGCTGATCAATGGATCGTTCCACTCCTCGAAGTAGACGCGCGGCCGCTGCTTGTTCTGTGCCGCGCGCGAGACGAGCTCCAGCCGCAGTTCGTAACCGCGCGCAAGCGCATCCGCCTTGTCAGCACAGCCGACTAGCGCGCCGAGGGTGCGGATCATGGCAAGAATGCCCGCGATATCACGCTGATTGAAGGCGTGAACGGCGACGCCCGCCCTTATCAGGCCAGCAACGATGTCGGCTTGCAAATCCGAGAACGCCAGCACGAGATCGGGCTGAAGTGCCAGAATCTTTGGAATGTCTGCCGAGATAAATGCCGAAACGCGTGGCTTTTCCTTGCGCACCTGCGGCGGCCGTACGGCGTAACCGGACACGCCGACGATGCGATCCTGCTCGCCGAGCAGGTACAGCGTCTCAACGGTTTCCTCGGTGAGGCAAACGATGCGCGACGGCGGAAAGCCACTTATCTTCTGCACGTGTTCTTGTCGCAAAGCCGGTTCCCACTTTTGCGGAACACGCGCGTGCTCACGTGAGATCAAAGACCTCGCCGCCATAGCCGGCTTCGAGCGGAATACGCAGCTGCCGCTTCTTGCCCTCGCCCGGGATGATCTCCGGCGTCACGGTGATCGGCTTGTTCTTACGCGCAGCGTCGAGCGCTGTGTCGACGGTGCGGTTCTCACCGAGCTTGAGGAGATTGCGCTCGGTCGCGAACACCAGCTTGAAGCGCCCGGTCTTGGTATCGGCCAGCGCCTGCTGCGGCGTGACCCAAACCGAGTCCACCGACTCATGCCCGTCATGTGCCCCGAGCTGATCTTCCGGAGCGCGTGCGATGTAAAATTGGGTATCGAACCGCTTCGGCATACCGACCGGCGTGATCCAGTGCGCGAACGGCACCAGGGTGTCGAGCGCGAGCACCAGGCCCTCGCCTGCCAGAATTTCTGAGAACTTGATCTTGCCCTCGCACAGTTCCGCGCGATGCTTGTCCTCGACCTGCTGCGCCTGGGCGGCCGACACCAGCGCTTTGGAGCCCTTCGGCCGCGCCAGCAGGATTCCGCACTCCTCGAAGGTCTCACGCAGCGCGCCGATGCGGAACGCGAGTGCCAGAGCATCCAGCTTGTCCGAATGGAAAAACAAGTCCGGCGTTCCTGCGAGAACCTGATCATCCGGATCGAGACTGCCGCCCGGAAACACCAGCGCGCCGGACGCGAAGTCGATCTGATGGTGGCGCACCACCATGAAGACTTCCATACCGTCATTGCCATCTCGCAAGAGCAGCATCGTCGATGCCGGACGAACCGCGGGTGCTGCGTCTGCCATGATAACTCCGTTACGCTGCTAGCCTGGCGCGGGCATCCGTTCGCGCGACCCGCGACAGCAGATAGTCCACTTCGGTCTTGGCGATCGCGCTCAGCGCCGAGCCGGGCTTGCGCTGTGCGTCGGAAGCGATGATGCCGCGCTTGTTCAGCACATACTTGCGCACCGCGAGGCCGACGCCGGGCTGCTGCTCGTAGCGGATCAGTGGAAGGTGCGCATCGAACAGATCGTGCGCCGCGTCACGCCGTCCCTGCTTCGACAGCTTAACCGTATCGATCAGCAGTTCAGGGAAAGCGTAGCCGGTCATCGCGCCGTCAGCGCCGCGTTCCATCTCGAAGTCGAGGAACAGGCCGCCATTGCCGGTCAGAATCGAGAGCGGCTTCAGCGAGCCGTCCTTCTGGAAGTTGCGCAGCGCCGTGATCTTCTCCAGCCCCGGCCAATCCTCGTGCTTGAGCATCACGCACGTCGGCGAGTCCATCGCGATCTTGCGGATCACCGCCGGCGTCATCACCACAGTGAGGGTCAGCGGATAGTCCTGCAGCACCCACGGAATGTCGTCGCCGATCGCCTCGGTCGCCTGCTTGAAGTAAGTGGTGATCTGGTCGTCCGTGCGCAGATGCGGTGGCGGCGCGATCATGACCGCAGCTGCACCAGCATCCATCGACGCCCGCGCCAGCGAGCGCATGGTCGAAAAGCCCGGCGCGGACACGCCGACAATGATCTGCATGTTCTTGGCGCGCTTGACGAAGCGCTTTGCCACCTCTTCTGCCTCGGAACCGTCGAGCTTCGGCGCCTCACCGAGAATGCCGAGCACGGTGACGCCGTTGCAGCCGACGCTGTCGTAGAAGTCGACCAGTGAGTCGATCGACTTGTCGTCGATCCGGCCGTCGGGATGGAACGGGGTCGGCGCGATAGCGAATGTGCCGCTGGCTTCGTGGGTGAGCTTCATAATAGCGCCTCTGGCGTCCGGGATCAGAATCTGCGGGCGCCCATCTTATCGCTCTCGGGGAAAAATATCTCGCTGGCGTGGGCCACAATATCCTGCGCCGACCAGTCTCCGGCGGGCTTCCAGCCCTCCATTTCCTGCATTTTCATCTCCCGGACGCCGCGCGGGCCGGAGACGCCAAGCGTCTTCCCGGTCTGGTTCCCGGACAGGTCGCTGACCATGTAGAGCACCGCCGGCGCGATCTGGTCCGGCCCGAAGGCTGCGCCCGGGTTCTCGATGTAGCGCGGCAGATCCGCGGTCATGCGGGTCAGCGCGCCGGGCGCGAGCGTCCAGATGCGGATGTTGTACTTGCGGCCCTCGATCGCCAGCACGTTGGACAGGCCCCAGATGCCGCCCTTGGCCGCGCCGTAGTTGCTCTGGCCGAAGTTGCCGATCAGGCCGGAGGTCGACGACGTGTTGACGATGACGCCGCCGCCGTTCTCGCGCATCCATTTGAACACCGGCATGGTGACGCAATAGGTGCCGCGCAGGTGCACCTTCATTACCTTGTCCCACGCCGCCTCCGTGGATTTGGCGAAGGTCATGTCGAGCAGGATGCCGGCATTGTTGACGAGAATATCGGCGCGGCCGAATTGCTTGATCGCGTCGTCGAAGATCGACTGCCCGCCCTCCATGGTCGAGACGTCGGCGCCGTTGGCATAGGCGCGGCCGCCCTCAGCCTTGATCGCATCGACCACCGTCTGCGCCATCGACTTGTCGGAACCGGAGCCGTCGCGCGGTCCGCCGAGATCGTTGACGATGACGGCCGCGCCCTCTCGCGCGAACAGCTTCGCATAGGCCTCGCCGAGACCGCCGCCTGCGCCGGTGATGATCGCAACCTTGCCGTCAAGCAAACCCATGATTGACCTATCTGTATCCGGTTGAACTTTCTTTGGATCGTCATTGCCGGGCTTGACCCGGCAATCCATCTTTTTGCAAGGAAGATGGATGCCCGGATCAAGTCCGGGCATAACACCTATCCCAAGATCGTCTTGCCGTTCTTGATGACGGTGACGTTCCGCTCTTTCACATGCGCTTCGAACGACACCACGTTGCCGTCCTTCCACAGATCGACGGTGACGGTATCGCCCGGGATCACCGGCGCCGAGAAGCGCGCCGCATGCCGTTTGAAAGCGGTCTGATCGTAGTCGGCGTAGGTCTGCAACACCGCGCGGCAGGTGATGCCGTAGGTGCACATGCCGTGCAGGATCGGCCGCTTGAAGCCGCCTTTCGCGGCAAACTCCGGATCGCTGTGCAGCGGATTGCGATCGCCGCACAAGCGATAGATCAGCGCCTGATCCGGCCGCGTCGTGATCTGGATGGTCTGGTCCGGCGCACGCTTCGGGATCGGATGCGGTTCGGGCTGCGCCCCGCCAGGACCGCCACAACCGCCGTCGCCGCGTGCGAACTGCGAAGCAAGCAGCGTCGCCAGCGGATCGCCCTTCTCATCGCGCAGCACCGTCTGACGGATAATGACGACGCCCTTGTCCTTACCCTTGTCAAAGATATCGACGACGCTGACGTCGGCTGTGATCTGCGCCTCGGTCGGCATCGGCTTGTGGAACGTGATGTCGCGTTCACCATCGACCACCATCACGCGGTTGACATCGATATGTCCCGGCGCTGCCCCCCAGGCCGCCACCGATGCAAACGTCGGTACGACCTTCAGCGGCTTCGGCGTGTAGTAGCCTTCGTTGACGTACTGCAATTCCTTCTCGTCCATCGGATCGGCACCCATACCGATGCCGTAGGCATAGAGCATGACCTCGCGGTCGGTCCACGAGTACTTCTGGCCGAATTTCTTGAGTCCGATCGCCTCTTCGTATTTGAACGGCATGCGCGTTTCCTCGACGTCTTGATGGGTTGCGCCGTCAGACCGGCGTGAAGAACGGCAACGGCGCGCCCTCGGTCGGTTTCCAGACGACCTTCACGCGCTGGCCGATTTTCAGCTTGGTGATGTCGGTATCGACGAAGTTCGTCAGCAGCGACGGACCTTCATCGAGCGTGACGTAACCGATCGCGTAAGGACCGGTCGGCGACTTCCGCATCAGGCTGTAGCTGTAGACCTTGCCCTCGCCCTTACTCTCTTCCCATTCGGTCTTGTCCGAGAAGCAGAACGGGCACAGCGCGCGCGGGAAGTAATGCGGCTCCTTGCACGACGTGCAGCGCTTGATCAGGAATTTGCCCTGCGCGGCCGCATCCCAGAACGGCTTCGATTCCGGATTGCCTTGGGGCGTAGGGAGTTTGGGTTTGTCGTTCATCACACGCGCTCCATGATCACGGTCGATGCGGCGTGGCGGACGCCGAGAAGGCCTCCAGTGCCGTGAGCGAGCGCGATGTCGCAGTTCGGCACCTGCACCTTCGGATGGGCTTCGCCGCGCAGCTGGCGCACCGCTTCGAGAATCTTGGTCATGCCGCCGCGGTTGACCGGATGATTGCTGCAAAGACCACCGCCGTCGGTGTTGAACGGCAGCTTGCCGACGCCCGAGATCAGATTGCCGTCGGCGACGAACTTGCCGCCCTCGCCCTTCTTGCAGAAACCGAGGTCTTCGAGCTGCATGAGAACGGTGATGGTAAAGCTGTCGTAGATCGAGGCGTACTTGATATCCTTCACGCTCACGCCCGCCTCCGCAAACGCCACCGGACCCGACCATACGCCCGCCGAATACGTCAGATCGAGCGCCTGACCGCCGCGCGGTCCCTTGATCGCTTCGCCCTGCCCCATCAGCCGCACCAGCGGCCGCTTCAGGCTCTTGGCGATTTCGGGCGTCGTCACGATCAGCGCACCGCCGCCGTCGGTCACGACGCAGCAGTCCATGCGATGCAGCGGATCTGAGATCATCGGCGAATTGAGCACGTCCTCGACGGTGACGACGTCTTTCAGCATCGCGTGCGGATTGTACTGCGCGTGGTGTGAGGCAGCGACCTTGATCCACGCCAGTTGTTCGCTGGTGGTGCCGAAATCATGCATATGGCGCATGGCGCACATGCCGTAGATGTTGTGCGTAGTTGCGTTGTACGCAACTTCGAAATCGTGCTCCGCGCCAGTAGCACGGGCCGGCACCGCTCCGGTCAGCGGCTTGCCCGCGAGCGTGATCAGCGCAACGGAACATTTGCCGGCAGCGATGGCTTCTGCCGCGTGGCCGAGATGCACCAGATAGGAACAGCCGCC
>JBEIPX010000305.1:0-4403 GCA_040376815.1 Bradyrhizobiaceae bacterium | reverse complement strand
GCGTCGAATTTCAGGTTGCGGCCGATCTTGAGGATGCCGGGGCTCTCCAGCAGCGGCTTGAGCGCGGCGAGCGCATCGCGCACGTCGATCTGGTCGGTATCGAGGCCACCCGCAAACAGGCCCGCGCCGTCGCCGGCCTTCTTGTGGGTGAGCGGCACGTAGCAGGCGTCGTTCGGACCGAGCGCGAGCGAGATGCCGCAAAGCTCGGTCTGCATCGGATCGTCGGTGAGCGTCTGCGCGCCGACGGCGAACTGCGCGCGATCCTGCGCCCGGGCAACCCATGCCTTGAGTTGCGCGAGGGTGCGGATGGTTTCGTACTTAGCCCGCGTGACCGGCGTTTTCTTTGCCGCGTCCCTGCGCTGCGCGACGAGTACGGCAGGCTGTGAGGCGCCGCCGTTCGCCGGATTGCTGTTTGCGGATTTGGCCGGGCGCGAGGCGACGTCCTTGCCCGGCTGCTCGGGCGCACCGAGGTCGAGCATTGGTGCTGCGCCGGCAGGCGCGCTTGTTGTCCTGACGCCGCTCGCCATTTTCGCATCGGCTTCGATGTCGGCGGGATTGATCTCGGAATACTCGGCGACGCGTTTGGTCAGCGTGGTGAATTCCATCGCCTTGAGAAAGGCGATCAGCTTTTTCGCGTCGGGTTCGTGAACCGCAAGATCGGCGAGCGGCACGTCGAGCGCGACGTTATCATCGAGCTTGACGAGATCGCGCGAGATGCGGGCCTTGTCGGCGTTCTCGATCAGCGCCTCTCGGCGCTTCGGCTGCTTGATCTCGCCGGCGCGGGCGAGCAGCGTGTCGAGGTCGCCGTATTCGATGATGAGCTGCGCCGCGGTCTTGACGCCGATGCCGGGCACGCCCGGCACGTTGTCGACGCTGTCGCCGGCCAGCGCCTGCACTTCGACGACCTTCTCCGGCGGCACGCCGAATTTCTCGATCACCTCGGGAATGCCGATGCGGCGATCCTTCATGGTGTCGTACATCATCACCTTGTCGGTGACGAGCTGCATCAGGTCCTTGTCGGACGAGACGATGGTCGCGGTGGCGCCGTGCTCGCCGGCTTCGCGGACATAGGTGGCGATCAGGTCGTCGGCCTCGAAGCCGCCCTGCTCGAGGCACGGCAGGTCGAAGGCGCGCACGGCGTCGCGGATCATTCCGAATTGCGGGATCAGGTCGTCGGGCGCAGGCGGGCGATGCGCCTTGTAGTCGGGATAGAGCTTGTTGCGGAACGTGACTTCGGATTTGTCGAAGACGATGCCGAGATGGGTCGGCCGGTTGTCCTGCGGCATGTCGCGCAGGAGCTTCCACAGCATGTTGCAAAAGCCGAGCACGGCGTTGACCTGCAAGCCGTCGGATTTGCGGTTCAGCGGCGGCAGCGCGTGGTAGGCGCGGAAGATGTAGGACGATCCGTCGACCAGAAAAACATGGTCGCCTTTCTTCAAGGAGCTGGCGGATACGGGTTTCGGGGCGGCGGTCGTCGCGGGCTTTTTCGGCATGGCCGCAACTTAAGGATTTTGGCCGCGATTGACACCCCTCGAAGGCGGGATGCCTGTCAGAAATTGACAGTGTTGCGCGGTTATCGGCGGACGTTGCCAACCAATCCGCTCGTCATTGCCGGGCATAGCCGTCCTTAAGAACGGCGTTCTTGCGAACGCCTATGCCGGCAATCCATTTTTAAAGCGGCCTTTGGAAAAAGAAGATGGATGCCCGGGTCAAGCCCGGGCATGACGCCGAGTGTGCTGTTACTCCGCCGCTTGCAGCTTCGCAGCAGGCTGCTTCGGCGCGATCCAGAACATGGCCGGCCGCTCGAACAGGAAGCCGAGGCGGAACGCCAGCGCCGCGCGCCAGATGGCGACCGCGCCGAACACGCCGACGAAGGTGACGATCAGCGATACCGTGCCGATGTCCGCAATCACGCCGGTCTTCAGCAGCGTCGTGCGGGTCATCGCCATCGGCAGGAAGAAGGCGAGATAGACGACGATCGAGTGCTCGCCGAGGAAGCGCAGCAGATTGTGCCAGTTGACCAGCGTCAACAGCGTCGCGACGGCGATGATGGCGAGGGCGCCGGCGAAGCCGAGAACCAGCGAAACCACCGGCCATTCGCCGGAGCCCGCAAACACCAGCGCCGCGTTGATCCCGGTCCAGGCGGCGAGGCCGGCCAGCGCGAGGCGCGGATGGGCGCGGACGCGATCGGCGAGCGCGAAGATCTGTTCGGCGAAGATATAGCCCGAGAAGAAATACACGAAGCGGGCGGCGAATTCGTCGATCACCGTCCAGCCGGAGGCGATGTGCATCATCTCAAGCGCGGCCGCGGCGGCCCAGACGATCACCGGCGGAATGTTGCGCGTCAGCTTGGTGACAACGAAAAACACCGGCAGCAGATAGATGAACCACAGCGTGCCGAACGGCTCGATGAACGATTGCAGGAACAGGATGCCGACCTTGGTCCAGCCCATCTCCGCGGCAAAGCCCGGCGCCTTGAAGCCGAATTGGATCGCCATCCAGAGCAGGTAGAAGTAGACGAAATGCACGACCTTGCGATCGAGATAGGTGCGCCAGTCGCGATCGATCACGCGTGCCAGGAACAGGCCCGAGATCAGGAAGAAGTCCGGCATCCGGAACGGCTTGGCGAACTCGACGATCGGATGCATCCAGCCCTGCTTGCCGGCGGCCGCTTCAACGCCGAGCACCGAGTGCATCATCACCACCATGACGATGCAGATGCCCTTGGCGGCATCGACCCAGTCGAGCCGGCCCGGAGGCGGAGCAAAAGTAAATGTGCCGTTTGGCGTCATGATGTACCGGTCCGGGGCAGGTCTGTCTCAGCATCCGACAGACGGGTTTCTTTCGGGTTTACTTCAGGTTTACTAACGCAATCGCCGTGCCAGCCCCGAATGTGCCGATTTGACAGGAAAATGAAGATTTTGGGCCGGTTTCCAGACCGGCGAAAAGCGGATAAATACCTGCCGCGCCCCGCCCGTTAACCAGCGCAACCAGAGAATTCCATGCGTATTGCGATGATCGGCACCGGCTATGTGGGTCTGGTGTCCGGAGCCTGTTTTGCCGATTTCGGCCACCACGTGACCTGCGTGGACAAGGATGCCGGCAAGATCGCGGCGCTGAAGCGCGGCGAGATTCCGATTTTCGAGCCGGGGCTGGATGCGCTGGTGAAGACCAACGCCGATGCCGGGCGGCTCGATTTCACCACCGACCTCACGGGACCGGTCGCCGAGGCCGACGCGGTGTTCATCGCGGTCGGTACGCCCTCGCGGCGTGGCGACGGCCATGCGGACCTGAGTTACGTGCATGCGGCGGCGCAAGAGATCGCGGCCGCGCTGACAGGCTTCACGGTCGTCATCACCAAATCGACCGTTCCGGTCGGTACCGGCGACGAGGTCGAGCGCATCATCCGCGAAACCAATCCGGCGGCGGACTTTGTCGTTGCGTCGAATCCGGAGTTTCTGCGCGAGGGCGCGGCGATCCGTGACTTCAAACATCCCGACCGCATCGTCATCGGCACCGATGACGAACGCGCGCGCAAGGTGACGACGGAAATCTACCGTCCGCTCTATCTCAATCAGGCGCCCTTGATGTTCACCGGCCGCCGCACGGCGGAGCTGATCAAGTACGCCGCGAACGCGTTCCTCGCCACCAAGATCACCTTCATCAACGAGATTGCCGATCTCGCCGAGAAGGCCGGCGCGGATGTGCAGGAAGTCGCGCGCGGCATCGGTCTCGACAACCGCATCGGCGGAAAATTCCTGCATGCCGGCCCGGGCTTCGGCGGCTCGTGCTTCCCGAAGGACACGCGCGCGCTGGTGAAGACCGCGCAAGATTACGACGTGCCGCTGCGAATCGTCGAGGCGGTGCTGATGGTCAACGACAACCGCAAGCGGGCGATGGCGCGCAAGATTTCCGCGGCGCTCGGCGGCAACCTGCGCGGCACGACCGTGGCCGTGCTCGGCCTCACCTTCAAGCCGAACACGGACGACATGCGCGAGGCGCCATCGATCCCGCTGATTACGGCGCTGCGCGATCAGGGCGCGACCGTGCGCGCCTACGATCCGGTCGGCATGGAGCAGGCGAAGCACGAATTGCCGGAGATCGACTACGCGGCCGATCCCTATTCCTGCGCCAAGGATGCGGATGCGCTCGTGATCGTCACCGAGTGGGAGCAATTCCGCGCGCTCGATCTCGAACGGTTGAAGACGCAGATGCGCCAGCCGATCGTCATCGACCTGCGCAACATCTACCGCCCCGAGGAAATGGCCGAACTCGGCTTCACCTACGAGAGCGTCGGGCGGCCCGCGCCGACGGCGAAGTAACCTTTCACCTCTCCCCGCGTGCGGGGCGAGGTCGCATCGCGCAGCGCTTCGGGTGAGGGGCGCCGGCCCCCCCCCCACCGC
>JBEIPX010000306.1:0-4396 GCA_040376815.1 Bradyrhizobiaceae bacterium | reverse complement strand
GACGGGCCGCTCGAAAGGCGTGATGCTGCCGCATCGCTCCGTCATCACCATGACGACGCTGCTCTACGCCGACTGGGACTGGCCGCAGGACGTGCGCTTTCTCGCGGCAACACCCATCAGCCATGCCGCCGGCGTCACGCTCTATCCGGTGATGTTTCGCGGCGGTTACATGCGGCTGGTCCAAGGTTTCGATGCGGAAAACTATTGCCGGGTGGTGCAGGAAGATCGCATCACCGCGACATTCCTGGTGCCGACGCTCATCTACGCGCTGATCGACGGCGTCGATCTACGCAAGCGTTTCGATCTGTCGTCGTTGCAGATGATCGTCTACGGCGCCGCGCCGATGTCGCCCGACCGCCTGCGCGAGGGCATGAAGATCTTCGGCCCGGTGTTCCTGCAACTCTATGGCCAGACCGAAGCGCCGCAGTGCATCACCACCATGCGCAAGATCGATCACGACGACAGCAAGCCGGGCCGGCTCGGTTCGTGCGGGCGGCCGAATCCGCTCGTCGACGTGAAGCTGTTCGACTCGCAGATGCGTGAGGTCGCGATCGGGGAGCCGGGCGAAATCTGCGTGCGCGGCACGCTGGTCATGGACGGGTACTGGAAGCGCTCGGAAGCCACAGAAGAAGCGTTTCGCGGCGGCTGGCTGCATACCGGAGACGTCGCCGTGCGCGATGAGGATGGTTACTTCTATATTGTCGACCGCACCAAGGACATGATCATCTCCGGCGGCTTCAATATCTATCCGCGCGAAGTCGAGGACGCGCTGATGTCGCATCATGCCGTTGCATCGGCCGCGGTGATTGGCGTGCCGGACGAGAAGTGGGGCGAAGCGGTGAAGGCGTTCGTCGTGTTGAAGGCCGGTGCGAACAACAACGCTGCCGAACTGCAAGCGCATGTGAAAGACAAGCGCGGCGCGCCATGGTCGCCGAAGTCGATCGACTTCGTCGAGACGATCCCGGTGACCGGCCTCGGAAAGATCGACCGCAAGGTACTGCGTGCGCCTTACTGGGAAGGGCGAACCCGCGGCGTTGCGTGACGCTTACGCGTTGCGCGCCATCAGCCCGCCGTCGACCGGGATGGTCACGCCAGTCAAGAACGATGCGGCTGGCAGGCACAGGCTCAGCGTCATGTGCGCGACCTCTTCCGGCAGGCCGTAGCGGCCAAGCGCGGTGCGCCGTTTGGCGTAGATCATCTTCTGCTCATCGGGAATGCGATCGGTCATGCCGGTCGTGATCGGACCCGGACATATGCAGTTCACGGTGATGCCTTCGCGGCCGAGTTCGACGGCGAGCGAGCGCGTCAACCCGGTCACGCCGGCTTTCGCAGCAGAGTAGGGGCTGTGTCCGGAGGTCGCGCCGAGCGCCTCGGTCGAGGCGATGTTGACGATGCGTGGCGACTTCGACTTGCGCAGATGCGGCAGCGCCGCGCGGATGATCCGCTGATGCGAGGTCAGCAGGATACTGACGCCGCGATCCCACAGTTCGTCGTAACCCTCGCCATCGATCGGCAGGCGTGTGGAAATCCCGGCATTGTTGACGACAACGTCGATGCCGCCAAACTCGTTCGCTACATCCGCGACCACCGAGGTGATCTCGGATGCGCTCGACACGTCGAGCTTCCAGGCTTTCGCTGACTGCCCTTTGGCGACGATATCATTGGCGACGGTTGCCGCGCCACCGCCGTTAAAGTCCGTCACGGCCACGCGCGCCCCTTCCGCGGCGAACACCTTCGCCGTGGCGCGGCCCATGCCGCTCGCCGCACCGGTGACGATCACACGCAGTCCCGCGACGGAGCGACTGAGTTCCTGAAATTCGGCCATGGATGATCCTCCCGTTTCGTTGCGCCAATCATTTCGCGGGCGAACCCGGAAAGCCAGTCGCGCAAAGGACCAACCGCGCATGCGTGGCATCACCGCGCCCGGATTGACATTTTGCAGCTCGCGAGGCGCAGCTAGAGCAACAAAGAACACGAACGGAAGGGCGCCATGAACGAACTGGATTTCAGCAACAAGACCATCCTTGTCGTCGGCGGCTCGAGCGGGATCGGCAACGGCATCGCGCAGGCCTATCGTGCCAGGGGCGCGGTCGTGCATGTCTGGGGTACCCGAGCGAAAGCGTCGGACTACTCGGCAGCCGAGGGTTCCGATCTGACCGGACTCCACTACGCGCAGGTGGACGTCAGCGACTCGGCGAGCATCGCGTCGGTCAAACCATCGTTCGACAAGCTCGACGTGCTGGTGCTGGCGCAGGGCACCGTGATCTATCGCCGCGGCGAGTTCGAGATGGACGGCTTCCGCAAGGTCGTCGAGGTCAACCTGATGAGCCTGATGGCCTGCGCGTCGAAGTTCCACACGATGCTGAAGGCGAGCAGCGGCACGCTGATCATCGTCAGTTCGACGGCTGCGTATCATTCGACCAAGGGCAACCCGGCCTACAATCCGTCCAAGACCGGCGCGGTCGGCCTGACGCGCCCGCTCGGCGAGGCGTGGGCCGAGGACGGCATCCGGGTCAACGGCATCGCGCCGGGGCTTGTCGACACGAAGCTCACCAAGGTGACGACGGACAATCCGAAGCGCCGTGAAGCCGCGATCGAACGCATTCCGTTGAAGCGGCTGGGGACCCCGGCGGATATGGCGGGGGCGGCGCTGTTTCTCGCGTCGCCGCTCGCGTCCTACGTCACCGGCCAGACGATCATCGTCGACGGCGGATTGATCCTCTAGCGTTTGGTCGCTCGCTCGAGGAAGCGCACGAGCGCCTTGCGATCGTCTTCCGAATTGATCGTCTGCTCCGGCATCTTGGTGCCGGGCGTATAGGCGGCGGGGCCAACCTCGAACAGCTTGGCGACCGTTTCCGGCGTCCAGACGATGTCGAGCTTCTTCAGCGCGTCGGAGAAATTGTAACCGGGATAGGTCGCGATCTTGCGGCCGAAGATTCCCGACAGTGTGGGCCCGGCGCGGTTGCCTTCATCCGGCGTCAGCGTGTGACACGAAATGCAGGCGCGATAGATCTGTGCGCCGGGATCGCCGGCATAGGCGGCGAGGGGATCGCCGTTTCCGGCAATGGCGACTGCGCCGATGACGTCACCCGTCAATGCATCCCAGCGGCGGATGGTGCTGTCGGCGCCGCCGGTGAACAGCGTGCGGCTGTCCGGTGCGAATGCGACGGACCAAACCGGCAAGCCGGGACCAACAAGGGTCCGCAACGCCTTGCGCTGCTTGCGTTCGACGATGGTCACCGATCCGCGAATGCCCGCCGAGGCAACCAGGTTGCCGTCGGGCGACGTTGCGAGAGCGATCACCGGCGTCGGCGCCGCTTCGATGTCGCTCTGCAATTGCCCGGTCGGCTTGAGAAAGTAGAGCCTGCCATCAGCGCCGCCGGCAACGATCTCACCATCTGCCGCAATAGCCAACGCGTTTAACGGGCTCTGCAAGGTTGTGACCGCAAGCGACGCTCCCGCGCGCAGCGGCCAGATCCGCACCGTCAGGTCGTAGGCCGCGCTGATCACGCTTGCGCCGTCGGGCGAGAATGCGACGCCGTTGACGTTTTGCGTATGACCTTCGAGTACGCGCGGCGCACCGCCTGCGAGCGGCCACAGCCGCACGGTCTGATCCCACGATGCCGATGCGAGCGTGGCACCATCCGGCGACAAAGCGAGGGCGGAGACCGGGCCCTTGTGACCCTCCAGAATTTGCTCGGGCAACGGCTGGCCGGATTTCCAGATGGCAATGCGGCCGTCGGCGCCGGCCGTCACCGCACGGCCATCGCGCAGGAACAGGACCGCGTTCACCGCATCGTCGTGGAAACGCAGGACCTGATCGGCGGCGTTGCGTTCGCTGGACCAGCGGATCGCAGACGAATCGAAACTGCCCGAGAGGATGCTCTTGCCGTCCGCGGAAATCGCGACGGCGCGAACCGGGCCGCCATGGCCACGCAGCTGAGCCGCGGCCGGGCTCACCGCTGCGATCAGGCATACGTACACAGCGAGTGTAAGGGCCTTGCAATCGGCCAATCGCGTCAACTGGTATCCGGTCGTTTGCTTTCGTTGTCGGCCCACACATCACCTCGTTTTCCGGGGGCAGAGTAAGACTAGTAACCGATAAGTACAGGCGTTCACTTCATCTCTACGTGAGACATACTGAATTGCATAACCTGGCCGGTCAAAATGCGCATCCGCCTTGAGGTCCGCGACGCAACTCTCCATCATGCAATGAACCATCCAGAACGGTACCCATCAAAGGCGTGAGCGACCGGAGTAGCGAACGACATGAAAAACCTGGGGTTGTTTTTGAGGATCGCCGGCGCAGGCTTTAGCCTCGTGGGCGCGCTACATCTCGTGCTCGGCCTCAACGCCGATGTGTTGCTCGGTGCCCGTTTGCCGGCAGCAACGATCG
>JBEIPX010000379.1:0-3587 GCA_040376815.1 Bradyrhizobiaceae bacterium | reverse complement strand
TGTCTCCCGTAATCGAGGTTGTCGCGGTTCTCCAGTAGGTCCACGGCTCGTGCGCTACGCGGTACTCAGAGGTGCTGCCATCCGGGCGTTTGGTGTAGCCCCCAAAGTGCTCAAGGATAAATTCCTCAATCGAAAGCGGAGCGAGTGATTGACGCTCCTGCTCGGTGGTCGGCAGCGGCGTCTTCACCTCTTCTTCCGCGAAGACGAGCCGGTGCTCTTCGAGGCCGGGACCACCGACGCGTAGGATGGTCGCAAACCAGTTCGACCAGATCAGCCGCCGGTAAGGCACGGCCCAGATTTGCCGCCACGACATCTTCGACCAGCCGAACCCGTTCGGATCGGTTGCGATCGAACCGTCCAGCCACGGCTCCTTGATCTCGAGCTCGATGCGATAGCTCTCGCCCTGGGTGACCTTGAGGCCGGTGGCGTTGCAGACTTTCTTCGTCTCAAACAGCTCGTAGCTCGTGATATCCCACGTCGTGACGTCGATGCCGCCCTTGCCCTTGCAGATCAGGCCGAGGGTGTTGGCCGTGCCGAACATGAGCCACAGCGCCAGCCAGAACACGATGCCGGTCGGGAAGATCCAGTTCTTCAGGATGTAGAAGAACGCGCGGTAGGTGCCGCGCCGCCGCAGCCAGTAGACGAAGCGTTGCCACCAGTTCTGCCGAGGTATCGCGCCCGCCGCCGCCGACCAGCCGGCGCGCATGACGTCGCGGATGCGCGCCTGCAGATATCTGCCCGCCATCATCAGCAGCACCACCGCGGCGATACCGATCAGCACGAAGCCCGGCGCGTTGCGGAAGGCATCGAACCATGGCGTCAGGAAGTTCGGCAGGAACGACGCGACCATGTTGACGATCGGCACGACGAACGGGCCGACGGTTTTCTCGCCGAAGCCGGGCACGTAGATCACCGCGAAGGGAATCGACGCGACGAACAGCGATGCGAACACGGTGAGGAAATAGACCACGCGCCGCAGCCAGATCCAGTTCCAGGCATTGTCCTGAATGTCCGGGCGCTGCGGCAGGTGATCGATCGCGGGCCGCGTGTGCGAGACGGCGCCCGCCTTGTCGGTCACGTAGTAATGCTCGGGCAAAATCACCGGCGCGTAGCGATCGTTGCCCGAGGCGATGCGGTCGAACACCGACTGGTGGATCGCCGGCAGTGGCGGCGGCAGCACCTGGCCGTTCAGGCTGGGGTGCAAGTCCGCCTTGATCTCGAGCTGCGGATCGGGCCTGCGCCGGACCAGATTCCAGAGATGCCGCCAGTCGTAACGGATCGACGGCTTGTAGGGCGGCGCGCTGTAGAGCTCGAGAAGATTGCGCGGCTTGTAGCGATAGTAGGCGGCCAATCCGGCGCGCGAGTCGTTGAGCAGGTCGTAAGGATTGATCTGCGGCGTGATCAGGAGCTGGCGCTGCTGGTTGTGGAGCAGCAGACCGTAAGCCGTCGCACGATCCATCATCCAGTCCAGCGTGACGAACGACAGCCCGTCCTGCGGATAGCCGCCGCCGATATCCGCATGCACGCCGGTGAACCACACCTGGCTGATGCGCTCGCGATCGATCGGCGCAAGGTCGAGCCGCTGATGCGGCGGCGTCTCCAGCGGCAGGCCGCTCTGGCTCGGCGCCTGATAGTTCACATCGAACAGCCATTCCGATTTTTTCAGACGATGCGCGCCGGTGCCGGCGATGCTCTTGTCCTCGCCGCGCACGTAACGCTGATCCCAGATCACCGGGCGGAAGGCATCGCGTTCGTCCTCGATCGCGAGCGCATGGCAGGCCTTGTGCACGCGCGCGCTCATGAAGCGGTCGGGCATCGACAGCGGCCAGATCCAGTAGTCGATGGCGCGGGTCACCTCCTCGATCGGCCCGCCATAGGCATCGACGGTGTCCCAGATGCCGACGAAGTGGATGGCGTCCACCGGGACCTTCGGATTCGGATCGGATGTCGGATTGCGGTTTATCCAGCGCCACGCGCGAATGGCACAGTCGCGCACATAGCGCGCCGGCGTCACCACACCCCGGGTGATGTTGAAGCGGCGGCGATAGTCGCGATACGCGTCGGCCGCGTAGCGCACGAGATCGTTCTCGTTGCCGTTGTAGGCGATCAGCCCCTGGCTCGCGATCAGCCCCGCGACGATGCGGATCGTGAAGGCGCCGCGGCTGAAGCCGAAGCAGTAGATGCGATCGCCCGGCTCGAAATTCCGGCAGCAGAACGCGTAGAGATCGATGACGTTGCGCTTCAGCCCGAAGCCGAACACCTCAGCCAAAATCGCCATCGGCCTGAACGACGACGTGCCGACGCCGTTGTCGTAGCACGCCACCTGTTTCGCCGGATCGCGCAGATCCAGAAGCTGAAACAGCCGCCAGACGTTGGTCTTGAACAGCTGCGCCGAGCTGTTGCCCGTGCCGTCGGACAGCAGGACGATGTTCTTCGCCATGGTCGCGCCCCCAAACAAGCCAGACAGAAACCTGACAGTAACTCCTCAGTAATACGATGCGGGAATTGTAGTCATACCGAGAAATGGTACCCGCCGCGGCGTGCTGGCAGCGGAACAGCGAATTGTCTAAGGTGAGAGCGTGGCCGATCATCCTGCGATTCTTGCGTTCGACTCCGGCCTCGGCGGCCTCACCGTGCTGCGCGAGATCGTCAAAGCGCGCCCCGACGCCGCCTGCACCTACGTCGCCGACGACGCCTTCTTTCCTTACGGCCACCACACCGAAGACGAGATCGTCGGCCGCGTGGTGCCGCTGATCGGCGAACTGATCGCGCAGCATGCGCCGCGCGTCGTGGTGATCGCCTGCAACACCGCGTCCACACTGGTGATGACCCATCTGCGCGCCAGCTACACGGTGCCGTTCGTCGGCACGGTGCCGGCGATCAAGCCCGCCTGCGCGTCGTCGCAGACGAAACGTGTCTCAGTGCTTGGCACCAAGGGCACCGTGAAGCGCGAATACACCCAGCGGCTGATCGCCGATTTCAGCCAGGGTTGCGAGGTCACCCTCGTCGGCGCGCCGCATCTTCCCTCGCTCGCGGAAGCGGCGCTGCGCGGTGAAGCCGTCAGCGATGCCGACATCATGGCGGAGATCGCGCCGTGCTTCCTCAATGGAGACGCACGCACCGATACGGTCGTGCACGCCTGTACGCACTTCCCGCTGCTTCAGGATCGCCTCACGGCGCTGGCGCCGTGGCCGGTCAACTGGATCGATCCCGCACCCGCAATCGCGCGGCGCACGGCGGAATTGCTGGGACCAGCGGCGACCGTGCGGCGCGTCGCGCCGCCGCCGCGTTTCCTGTTCACCTCCGGCCGCCCGGCGCTGGCCGATGAACTGCTTGCGCCGTACTGCGGCGGCCGCGTCGCCGCCTGATACTGACTCCCCGCTTGCCCCGTCATTGCGAGCGAAGCGAAGCAATCCCCGTCATTGCAAGGAGCTGTCATTGCGAGCGCAGCGAAGCAATCTAAGCAGTCCCACTCACTCAAATAGTCATTCGCTCTGATCCTCTGCTTTGACCGAGTAACTACACTGCCTCGAAAATTGTTTTCAGTACAGGTGCCAGTGAAAAATCCGTTCGTTTATATATTGACC
>JBEIPX010000267.1:0-4843 GCA_040376815.1 Bradyrhizobiaceae bacterium | reverse complement strand
GTTCGGCGCGCCTGAGCGCATCCGCGGGATGCAGCGGCTTCGGCTGCGTCTCCTCCAGATATTCGACGATGACGGCGGATTCGAAGATCGCCGTATCGCCAACAAGCAGCACCGGCGTCTTGCCGAGCGGCGAGATCTTCAGAAACCAGTCCGGCTTGTTGGCGAGATCGATGTCGATCCGCTCGAACGGGACGCCCTTCTCGTTGAGCGCGATCACCGCGCGCTGCACATACGGGCAAAGGTTGTGGCTAATGAGTTTGAGTTTCGCGCTCATGACGGTTCCAGCTTATGTGTTGTGAGGAGCAAGGGATTGCCCTTGCAGAAACGGCAGCGGTCGCGACGGCGACAGGGCGAACGCGCCGTCACCCAAAAGCACCTGAACGAGGCTGAGCAGGCTCAGATACAGGGGATATTCCCAGCCGCCGTTGGCGTAGCCGAACATCCAGCCATTGCCCCAGTGGGCCCACGTTGCGCCCGCAAGAATGGGAAACAGCACGAGCGCAACCCAGCGTGCTTGAATGCCGAGCACCAGCATGATGCCGCCGATAACTTCCGCAACGAACACCGCGTAAGCGAACCAGCCTGGCAAACCGATGCTGTCGAAAAACTTCGCCGTGCCAGGCAGCGTGAAGAGGTAGAACTTCAGCAGCGCGCTGTGGGCGAGAAACATCGCGCCAAGCGCAATGCGCAGCAGAAACGTAGCAAGCTGAACCTGTCCGGCGGATGCAGGCATCGACCCCTCCTTTGATGCACCTGCATCAAAATAGATGCAACCGCATGGAAAGGTCAAGCTTCATGCAATCGCATGAAGATCACGGATTCGCGATCACCCCGCCACGCATGGGGTGCGGGACGCCGGTGGTCGCCGGATAGCTGAGCGGCAGCCGCTGGAGGCTGCGGACGGCCAGGAAACCAAAGGCCTGGGCTTCGATCGCATCCCCGGACCAGCCGAGCCCCTCAGCGCTTTCCACGGACGCCGGCTCCAGCCGGCGGCGCAGCATCCGCATCATAGTCAGGTTACGTGCCCCGCCGCCGACCACGATCCAGCTTTCCGGCGGCTTCGGCAGCAGCGGCACGATCGAGGCGATCGCAGCCACCGTGAAGCCGGTCAGCGTCGCAGCTCCGTCGGGCACGGATACCTCACCCAGCTTCAGGCCCGCGAAGTCATTCCGATCGAGCGATTTCGGCGGCGGTGCCTTGAAGAACGGATGCTGGAGCGCGTTCGCGATCCACGCCTCATCGGCCACGCCCTGTGCGGCAGTCCGCCCCTCGTTATCGAACGGTTGCGAAATGCTTTTCAGCATGAAGTCGTCGAGCAGCGCGTTGCCGGGACCTGTGTCGCAGGCAATCAGCAAGTCATCGCCGTCGATGTAGGTGATGTTGGAAACGCCGCCGATATTCACCACGGCGATCGGTCCGCCGCGGCCGAGCGATTCCGCCAGCGCCCGGTGATAGACCGGGACGAACGGTGCGCCCTGCCCGCCGGCCGCGACATCGGCCGCGCGGAAGTCATGCATCACCGGGATATGGATTGTCCGCGCCAGTGCGGCACCATCGCCGATCTGGATCGTCAGCCGCTCGGCCGGACGATGCAGCACGGTCTGGCCATGAAAGCCGACGATATCGATATCGACGGGCGAGATGCGGTGCTGCGCCGTATAGGCGGCGACCGCCTCCGCATGCGCGATCGTCACCATCCGCTCGGCCTCGCCGATCACACCCGGGCGCTGATCGCGGTTGTTGAGCCGGACCGCCTCGGTGAGCGCATGGCGCAGCACGGCGCGCTCGTGCGGGGTGTAGGCGCGATAGCCGGTCGGCCCGAGCGCCGTGACCCGCCGCCCGTCGGTCTCGATCATGGCCACATCGACGCCATCGAGCGATGTTCCGCTCATCAGTCCCAGCGCGCGCATCATCATGATCTGCAATCCCTGCCAAGAACCGGACGAACCATTCAACCTTGTATCGAACTGATACTTCTTATAATCCCACGGGACGCTGAAAGCAGCAGGGTACTGCACGGCACGCTGCGAACCGGTTACCGCAAAGTCTCACGCCAATGTCCGCATTTAAATCAGATTTTCTGAATGTTCTGCAAAGCCGCGGGTTCATTCACCAGGTGTCCGACACCACCGGCCTTGATGCGCTCGCCGCCAAGGGCGAAGCGACGGCCTATGTCGGTTACGACTGCACGGCAGCCTCGCTCCATGTCGGCCACTTGCTGTCGATCATGATGCTGCACTGGCTGCAGCAGACCGGCAACAAGCCGATCACGCTGATGGGTGGCGGCACCACGCGCGTCGGCGATCCGTCCGGCCGCGACGAGACGCGCAAGATCCTGAGCTACGACGACATCGACGCCAACAAGGAGTCGATCAAGGGCACGTTCGCCAAATTCCTGATCTTCGGCGGCGGCAAGAGCGATGCCGTGATGGCCGACAACGCCGAGTGGCTGACCAAACTCAACTACATCGAGATGCTGCGCGACGTCGGCCGCCACTTCTCGATCAACCGCATGCTGACCATGGATTCGGTAAAGCTGCGGCTCGAGCGCGACCAGGAACTGTCGTTCATCGAATTCAATTACATGATCCTCCAGTCCTACGATTTCGTCGAGCTGGCACGGCGCTACGGCTGCAACCTGCAAATGGGCGGCTCCGACCAGTGGGGCAACATCGTCAACGGCATCGACCTCGGCCGCCGTATGGGGACGCATCAGCTCTACGCATTGACCTGCCCGCTGCTGACCACCGCCTCCGGCGCGAAGATGGGCAAGACTGCGGCCGGCGCCGTGTGGCTCAACGCCGACATGCTGAGCCCGTACGATTACTGGCAGTACTGGCGCAACACCGAGGATGCCGACGTCGAGCGGTTCCTGAAGCTGTTCACGACGCTCTCGCTCGATGAGATCGCCAAACTTGCGGCGCTGAACGGCGCGGAGATCAACGACGCGAAGAAGGTGCTGGCCACCGAGGCGACCGCGCTGATGCACGGCCGCGCGGCTGCGGACCAGGCTTCGGAAACGGCACGGCAGACCTTCGAGGAAGGCGCGATCGCACAGGATCTGCCGAGCATCGACATCGCGCGTGCCGAACTCGCAAGCGGCACCGGCGTACTTGGGCTCTTCGTCAAGGCCGGCCTCGTCGCCTCGAACGGCGAAGCGCGGCGACAGATCAAGTCCGGCGGCCTGCGCATCAACGACGCACCGGTGACGGACGAAAAGGCTGCACTCTCGCTCGCCGATCTCACACCGGACGGCGTGATCAAACTGTCGATGGGCAAGAAGAAGCACGTACTGCTCAAGCCCTTCTGATCCGCACAGCGAAACAGCGGCCTCGCAAAAACATGACTGTCATTCCGCGCCCGCTCTCGCGTGTCGTCATCGGCTGACTTCTAATCGCGATCGAGCAGACTCGGAAAAAGGCACCATGGACAATCGGACAGCCGGGCGCACGGCGCTCGCCGTGCTGGGATTGTGCTTCGTGCTGACCGTGCTCTCGCGCGGATTGAACGAGAGCTTCACGGTTTTCCTGCTGCCGATCTCGCAGGATTTTGGCTGGGATCGCGCCGAGATCATCTCGATCTATTCGCTCTCCGCACTGACGAGCGGCCTCGCTGCGCCGTGGATCGGCCGCCTGTTCGATCACTCGGGCCCACGTGCCGTTTACAGTCTCGGCCTGTTGCTGCTCGGGGCGAGCTTCAGCATCGCAGCGCATGCGCAGCAGCTCTGGCAGTTTCAGCTGTTGATCGGCATCGGCATCGGTCTGGCCGCCGCCTGCCTCGGCACCGTAACGAGTGCGCTCTTGCTGGCACGCTGGTTCGGTCCACGCCTGCCGACGGCAATGGCGGTGATCTTTTCGGCAATGGGCGCGGGTACGCTGCTGGCGCTGCCGGCATCACAGCTCCTGATCGATGGCTTCGGCTGGCGCAGCGCTTATCAGATACTCGGCGGCCTCGCCCTCGCGCTACTCGTGCCGATCTTTTTTCTGCCCTGGCAACGTTTCGCGGCCGGATCGCCTCACGTGCCCAGGCACGCCGCCGTCGATCAGTCGGGACAGGCCTGGACGCTGCGCTCGGCAATGCGCCATCACGCCTTCTGGGCGCTGTTCTCGACCTTCTTCTTCACCGCGATCGGCATTTTCGCGATTACCGTGCAGGCGGTCGCCTATCTGATCGATGCCGGATTTCCGCCGCTGCAAGCCGCAACCGCGTGGGGCTTTTCCGGCGCGCTGCTGCTGGTCGGCATGATGCTCGTGAGCTGGCTCGACGGCGTCATCGGCCGCCTGCGCTCGATCCTGTTCAGCTATTCGCTCACCATCGGCGGCATCGTCATGCTGTACTACCTGGCACGCTTCCCGAACTGGTGGCTGCTTGCGGGGTTTGTGGTCTGCTTCGGCAGCATGCAGGGGTCGCGCGGCCCGCTGATCACGGCGACCGCGATGCAAATTTTCCGCGGCGAGCGGGTCGGCACCATCTTCGGCACGATCTCGATCGGCAGCGGACTTGGCGCGGCCCTCGGCTCATGGAGCGGCGGCCTGATTCATGACTGGACGGGCGGCTACGATGCGGTGATCGGATTCGCGCTGGTCAGCATCATCGCCGGCATGATGCCGTTTCTCGTGGTGCCGATGCTGCGGCGCTAATTCTGTTGCTGATAAGACGGCTGGAAATCGTTCGGCGATTGCTGCCGCCCGGTACCGAACTCGAAGATCTTGCGCGTCAGGCCAGGCGCCATGGCCGAAATCGGATTGACGCGGATGACCGGCGCACCCGGTGTTCCAACGACCTCGTAGGTCACGCCGATCAGGCCCTCGTTGCTGCCGCCGCCGAGGAGAAGCCCGACGAC
>JBEIPX010000521.1:0-2210 GCA_040376815.1 Bradyrhizobiaceae bacterium | reverse complement strand
CGACACAACCTTCAACGACATCGCCGCCAGGTTGACCCCGGCGGCGCTCGTCGAGCTTCAGATATCGGTCGGCTTCTATATCATGACGTCGAAGTTTCTGGAGACGTTCGCCATCGACATGCAGCCCGTCGCCGATGTGGTCTGAGACGGGCTGCCGGCGCGCGATTTATTTCACCGCAAGCAGTTCGACGTCGAAGATCAGCGTCGCGTTCGGCGGAATGACGCCACCGGCGCCCCGCGCGCCATAGCCGAGGTCCGGCGGAATGATCAGCGTGCGCTTGCCGCCGACCTTCATGGTCCCAACGCCCTCGTCCCAGCCCTTGATCACCCGCCCGGCGCCGATCGGAAATTCGAACGGCTGGCCGCGATCGAGCGAGCTGTCGAATTTCTTCGTCTTCTGGCCGTTCTCGTAGAGCCAGCCCGTATAGTGCATCACGCAGGTCTGCCCGGTTTTGGGCGTTGCGCCCGTCCCGACCTGGCCGTCGATGATCTGCAAACCTGAAAGCGTTGTCACCTTGGCTCCTTGAGTCTGGGCAACGGCCGCGACCGGAACGATCGCCGCGGTTGCGGCAATGGATAACGTCGCGAGCGCCAACACGGTCACAACGCGCATCGAATGAAACTGCCGCACTTTGCCTCTCCTTACAATTGCAAATACCGTTCGAATCCGGGCGCAGCATAGAGAACGATCGCGGACGCCGCACCCCGCAAAAGCGTGAACACACCACCCCCGCGCTCGCATGACGCCCCATCGGAAAAGCCATTTCAACCCGATAGACAAGGCTTCCCCGGACCGGCAAGGTTCACGCCAGAGCACGATCAAAAAAGTTTGGGAGGAACGATGCTGAAGACGCGATTTACCGAGCTGGCCGGCGTGGAGCACCCGATCGTACAGGGCGGCATGCAGTGGGTCGGGCGGGCGGAGCTCGTGGCCGCGGTTGCAAACGCCGGAGCCCTCGGCTTCATCACGGCGCTGACGCAACCGACGCCGGAGGACCTGACGAAAGAGATCAAGCGCTGCCGCGAGATGACCGACAAGCCGTTCGGCGTGAACCTCACCATTCTGCCGGCGATCAAGCCGCCGCCCTACGCCGAATACCGTCAGGCCATCATCGAAAGCGGCATCAAGATCGTCGAGACCGCGGGCAACAAGCCGCAAGAGCATGTCGACGAATTCAAGAAGCACGGCGTTAAGGTCGTGCACAAGTGCACCAGCGTGCGTCACGCGCTCTCCGCCGAGCGCATGGGCGTCGATGCGATCTCGATCGACGGCTTCGAGTGCGCGGGGCATCCCGGCGAGGACGATACGCCGGGTCTGATTCTGATCCCCTGCGCGGCTGACAAGATCAAGATTCCGATGATCGCATCCGGCGGCTTTGGCGACGGGCGCGGCCTGGTTGCCGCTCTCGCGCTCGGCGCGGAAGGCATCAACATGGGCACGCGCTTCATGTGCACCAAGGAGAGCCCGATCCATCAGCACATCAAGGAGCAGATCGTCGCCAACGACGAACGCGCGACCGAATTGATCTTCCGCACCATGCGCAACACCTCGCGCGTGGCGAAGAACTTGGTCAGCACCAAGGTCGTCGGCATGGAGAAGGAAGGCGTGACCTTCGAGCAGATCAAGGATCTTGTTGCCGGCTCGCGCGGCCGCACCGTTTATGAGAACGGCGATCCGGATGCGGGCATCTGGTCGGCGGGACAGGTGCAGGGATTGATCCACGACATCCCGAGCTGCGCCGAACTCGTCTCAAAGATCGTGCGCGAGGCGGAAGCGATCATTCATGAGCGGCTCAATCGCTTCGCGGCGAGTTCCGCGCGCAACGTCGCGGCTTGACGGCAGGTGATCGCATGAAAGCGTATGTTGTTGGCGACAAGGGCGCGGCCATTGCGGACGCGCCGAAGCCCTCGCCCACCGGCAGCCAGATTCTGGTCAAGGTGCGTGCGTGCGGGCTCAACCGTGCCGATATCGGCATATCGAAAGGTCATGCGCACGGCGCGATTGGCGGCGCCGGAACGATCATCGGCATGGAATGGGCGGGCGAAGTCGTCGAGCTTGGTCCCTCTGCGACGCAGGTGAAAGTTGGCGATCGCGTCATGGGCTCGGGCGCCGGCGCGTTTGCCGAGTTCGCGGTCACCGACCACGCGCGCGTATTCCCGATCCCGGGCAGCATGTCCTACGAAACCGCGGCGACATTGCCGATCGCGCT